>JAVEST010000032.1:0-17962 GCA_034006465.1 Sulfurimonas sp.
CGGAGAGAACTTGTTTGTTTTACGGCCTCTTATGCTTTGTTCATAGATATCAAAACATCTTCTAGCATCTTGTCTAAGTCACCATCTAGGATTGTTGCTACGTTAGAGTACGCTTCATTGCTTCTTGAATCCTTTATCTGCTGATATGGCTGCATTACATAGGAGCGAATCTGATGTCCCCAACCTATCTCACTCTTGCTCACTCCATCAGCTTCAGCTTTTTGGGCATCAAGCTCAAGCTCATATAGACGAGACTTTAGCATTTTCATTGCAGTTGCTTTGTTTTTATGTTGACTTCTATCATTTTGACACTGAACAACTACGCCAGTTTTTAAATGCGTTATACGGATAGCTGACTCTGTTTTGTTGACATGTTGACCGCCTGCGCCGCTTGAACGATATGTATCGATACGAATATCTTTGTCTTCTACTACAATGTTTATATCATCATCAATCTCAGGTGAGACCATAACTGAGCTAAAAGAGGTGTGCCTCTTCGCATTTGAGTCAAATGGCGAGATGCGAACAAGCCTGTGAATGCCATTTTCTACTTTTAAGTAGCCATAAGCGTTCTCACCCTTTATAATAATAGATGCATCTTTGATACCAGCCTCATCTCCAGCTTGATAGTCAAGAACTTCAACCGCAAAACCTCGTCTCTCAGCCCAGCGTTTATACATACGAAGCAGTATCTCTGCCCAATCTTGAGACTCTGTTCCACCAGCTCCAGGGTGAATGGATAAAATAGCGTTGTTGGCATCTGTTTCACCACTTAGTAAAACCTCTACTTCCATGTTGAGTATGAGTTCTTCTAGTTTTTCGCTATCTTTAAAGCAAGACTCTATAGTCTCTTCATCTGCTTCATCTTTTGCCATCTCATATAGATCTTTAGCATCTTGTAGTGCTTCGCTAGTTCTTTGGTATTTACCTAGTTTTCTTTGAATTTGAGTTTTTTCTTTTTGGATTTTAGCAGCATACGCGGCATCATTCCAAAAGTCTTGAGAAGCTTCTTCTTGGTCAATTGCATCTAATCTTGAGCTTAGTTTAGTAGGCTCTACAACACCTGCAATATTTTTCATCTTTAGGCTTAAGTGTTTTAGTAATTCTGTGTATTCATAATTATCCATATAATTGTCCAATAGTGTATAATTGCGATTATATAAAAAAGAGGCTTAAAATGAAGATTGTCACAACAGTAAAAGAGCTAAGAGAGCATCTCAGGGACGAGGTTTCTCAAGAGAAAAATTCCATCGGTTTTATCCCAACAATGGGAGCTTTGCATCAAGGACATGCAAAACTTATAAAGCAAGCAAGAGAAGAAAATGAGATAGTTGTGGTCTCTATATTTCTCAACCCTACGCAGTTTTTAAAAGGTGAAGATTTGGGTATTTATCCCAAACGAGATGAAGCTGATAAAAAGATATGCCAATTAAGCGGTGTAGATATTTTGTTTTTTCCATCAGTGGATGAGATTTATAAAGATGATGAAGCTAGCATCTTAGCACCTCGCGTTCGTGGTTTTGTTTTAGAGGGTTTTAGTAGGGCTGGGCATTTTAATGGTGTCTTAACTGTAGTGATGAAACTCTTAAATATTGTAAATCCAACAAAAGCCTACTTTGGTAAAAAAGATGCACAACAACTCAATCTCATAAAACTTATGGTTGAGCAGTTCTTTATGAGCGTTGAGATTGTAGCAGTTGAGACTCAAAGAGAGAGCGATGGACTAGCGCTTAGTAGTAGAAATGCTTATCTCTCAAAAGATGAGCGACAAGAGGCTCTTAAAATCCCGCAATCGCTTCATCTTTGTGCAAAGCTTGTTTCTAAAAATGTAAGAAATAGAGATGAGATAGTAAACAATATGAGAGAAGTTTTACATCCTCTAGAGATCTTTTATGTTGAAGTTTTAAACCGTAATTTTGAAGTGATAAAAGAGGTAGAATTAGGCAATAGTGTAGTTTTAGTTGAAGCTAAAGTAGGCTCAACTAGGCTTTTGGATAATATTTGGCTTTAAGTCTTTGAATGGTTAATATTGTGAGAAGAATGAATGTTCTTAGTAAAATGGATATGGTTGATTAATTATGGAACTTTTTTTGCTTGAAGAAGAGTAAAATATCTCTAAAGGGTAGGTTTATGGACATTGTTTTACGTAACAATCTTATTCTTATCACAACTTGTTTTGAGACATTAAACAAAGAGTGGATGAAAAACTTTTTGAACCATCACTCAAGAGGTATGCTTTTTTTATCAAAATCTGTTTTGGTGTTTAGGAATGAGACGCTAACAGAGGTAAGAGAAGAATTTTTAAAAGAACTCTCACAACATCATGCATCTACTCATGAGTATGACCATAAGTTTTTTTTACGATCGATGCTAAAATTTGGAACTCAACCCATAAAAATAGAGCTAAAAAAACTTGATAAGACTCAAAAAGTAAAAGTAAATCTCTATGCTTATGATAAAGATACTGTTTTAATAACACTTGAGAGTCCAAACTCATGGGTTCTTAGCTATTTTCGCTCACAACTTGAAGTCTATGTTGAGAGAGGTACAGATGTCTCTTTAGTTGTAGATGTGAGTGATCATAGAGCAAAAGCAAGATTAGAGCGAACACTCAACAAAAAAGATGTGCTTCACTATCATTTAGAGTATAGTTATGACAACCATTTTTTAAGTAAGCTATATAGTGATTTTGCAAACTACACTTTTGGAGATCTATGTAGAGAAGAAGAGCAAACCCATTTAACGCAGCTCTATAGGCTCCTAGAGTGTCCTGTTGGGGCAAGCGCAGATGCTATTAAGAGAAACTACAAAAAACTAGCAAGAGCTTATCATCCAGATAAGATAATCCATGAAGATCCTACCATGATAGAGCACTATACACAGAAATTTCAACTCCTACAAGAAGCGTACAGCGCGCTTAAAGATGTTAGCTAAGATTTTTAAAAAAGAAAATCTATAAGCTCATCATTTGAAGTGTTTTTTAGTAGAACTTCAAAGTCATCGCTGCTGTAGAGTGCTAAATTTTTCCCCTGCATCTGCATAAGTTCTTTTGAGAAACCCCTTTTTGAAAACAGGATAATCTGAGTTGGTTCAATTCCGAGTCTCTCGCATTTCTCCATAAGCTTGTGCAACTCCTTTTTTATAACAGCGTGGTTAGTCCATTTGCACTCAGCTACATAGATTTTGCCATTATCAGTAATAGTTAAGATATCTATCTCTATCTTTGCATCCCAATAGCTCCCAGAGCTAACAATCTGGGCATCGCGCAGGTTATAGTTTAGTAAAACCTCTGATAACTCTTCAAAAACTAAGCTTGTATAGCTGTTTTGCCTCAACTCTAAACTCTTAAACAATCTCTCATATTTTTTACTTCTTATATCTCTAATATTTGGATAGATAAAGTAAAACCAAAAACGGATAAAAGGGTTTGTAAAGAGTACTTTGTGCGAAATCCTTTGCCTTGCTAGCTCCCTTTTTAGTTTAGACTTTGGGTTTAAGTTTTTATGTTTTTCTTCTCTTGAGTACTCGATTTGAACTAAACCTCGCTCTTGAAGATAATTGAGGGCTATCCCACCGTTGCTGTTGTTTAGTCCAGCTCTATTAAAAGCAGAAAAAATTCTTCTATCGCCAACGGCTAGAGCATGAAGGAGCCTTTTATTTATAGAGCTGCCTAGTGTTAGCTCTTCTATCTTTGCGTTTAGGTATGTGAAGTTTTCTAAGATGAGGTCTTCTATAAGAAATGAGATGGGTTGAGTGGTATCTACCTCAAACCCAAGTCCACCAAAGATAGAGAAGTACTCGATGTGAGTCTCCATATCATTTGGGTAGTTTCTTATATAAAATGAACGAAATTGATCTAGTAGTTTTACATTTGTCATGCTTAACAGTTACCTCCTAGCTTTTGCATTTGCTCTATCGCTAGAGAAAAAAGCTATAAAATTTGCTAACGTGCCGACCACTAAGCCATCGATACCAAGTGGAGAGTCTAAAATATTGCTCCAAAGAAGTGTAGTGATGATACCAGCTGATGCACCTGCTATAAAGCGTTTTTTACTAAGTTTTAGACCAAGCAGAGCAGCAGCGAGTGGAACTAAAGTTGTAGGCGCCCAAAAATTATATGAGTAGATAAGTATATCTAAAACACTATCAATAGAGAGTGCAAAAACTACAGCTATAACTCCAACAGCTAGAGTTGTCATGCGGGCTAATCTTAGCTCTGCATCTGGAGTAAGGGGTGTCTTTTTTAGTGGTTTTATGATGTCGTTGTTAAAAGCTATAGCCGCTGCATTTAAGAATGAATCTGCAGAGGACATGATGATAGAGATTATGGCTGAGATAACTACAGCTTGTAAAACAGGGGAGAGCGCCTCTTTGATAACATAAGGCATAGCAAGGTTAGCATCTAGGGATGGATTTAGAGCTAGAGCTACAAGCCCGATTAACCCAGTGGTTGCAAAAAATGGGATGGAAAATAGTCCACTAAGCATTGTTCCTCTTCTTACATTACGATTTCTTTTACCAATAAGAAGCCTTTGAACGTAGGGAGGAACTAGAGTCTCACCTAGTAAGAAGGTAAGAAAAAGAGAGATAAGGGCTATAATTGCCATAGGTTCAAGTGAGATAGTAAAGTGGCTCTCAGGGACGCGCTCAACAACTTCGCTCCAGCCGCCTAGATGCTCTATGCCAAAGTAAAGAGTGAGTGGAATACCTACACAAAGAACTATAAACTGAACGATATCAGTCCAGACAACAGCTCTCATTCCTCCTATGGTTGAGTAGATGATGACGATACTAAGACCTAAGATGATGCCAGTTGAGCGGTCAAGTCCTAGAAAAAGATTAAAAATATATCCCATAGCACCAATCTGAGCACCGAGAATTCCAGCACTTAAAATTACACCAAAAACACCTGCAAAGATTCTAGACTCTTTTCCATAAGCGGGTTCCATTATATCGCCTATAGAGATGGCATCTGGATAGTGTTTTATATTTGGAGCGATGTATTTTGCTACTAAGATCTCTTTTAGGCTAAATCCCCAAAGTGCTACGATATTTGAGATGCCAACTAAAAAAACCTTCTCAGCATTTCCCATAGAGAAGCCTCCACCAATAAAGGAGGCGCTAAGAGTGGCAAAGATTGCCATAGTCCCAAAAGATTTTGAAGCCACAGCATAATCTTTTATATCTTTTACACCTCGACCTGCCCAAATCCCGATAAGCAGTACAATGATGAGGTATGAAAATATGATAATACTTTGAGTGCTAAACATTCCCTTTTTGGCTCCATTTTGAAAAAGTGACTGTAGTATATATGAATTTTGATTAAATGTAATTTTTTCGAGGACAAGAGAGATGCTGTGGCATCTCTCTTGAAGGAGAAATTAGAAAAAAATTAGAATTTGTAAGCTATAGTTGAACTTACTTGAGTTAAGTCAGTAGAGGGGTGTCCAACATCTTTTTCATCTTCATTTATTATTGTAAGAATAGCGCTTAAGTTCAGGTTTTTAGTGATGTCATAACCAGCCCATAAACAAAACTCACTCTGCTTATAGTTTTTATTACTAGCAGAGAGAGAAGATGGTAGTTTATAAGTACTTTGACCATATATTGCGCTTAGGCTAAGCCCCATAATAGTTTTAGAAAGCGTTATATATGGAGTGCGAGTATCTATTGCTATATAGTTGTAGAGTTTGTCTCCCTCTTCAAAAGGTGTAACATTCTCTCCACCCTTATAAGCAGAACCCCAACCGCCATCTTTTCCAGTTTGAATATATCCAACTCCAAAGTTATAACCATCAATCTCGATATAAGCTTTTGTATCTATAAGTGAACCATCTTCGTTTTGTTTGAGTTTTTCATCTGTTTGCATATAGTGAAAAAATCCACCATACTTAAAATCACCACTCTCTAGTGCAAGTGTAGCCTTACCACCATAAACTGAGTAGTTGCTCGGAGCATGAAGTGCGTAGGCCTTAACTTTTAGTGAATCTAGTAGATCGTAAGTAAGTCCGAGTTTGTAGATACCGCCACCCTCAGAGTTTATAGTCCCACTAAAACCATCCATGTTTGGCCCATAAAAAAGCTCTCTTGACCACATTCTGTAGTGTTTTTTTGACCAAATAAGTTCAACTTCAAGCTTGTCTATAGGCTTTGCATAGAGAGTTATAGCATCGTGATGCTCATCTAACCACTCAGTCTCAAGCTCCTGACGACCAGCTTTAAACTTGATCTTGTCTGTATCATATCCGATGTAAGCATTTGTAGTAACAGCTATATCTCCGCCATCAATATTCCAAAATCTTGAGCTCGCATCTCCTTTTCCCTCTCCATACCCACTTATAGAGTTTTTGTGATCTTCCCAAAGAACTTTATAGCCTCTCATACCAAATGCAAGGTTAAAGTTATGAAAATCTGCAGTTTTATAGATAAGCTCTGCTGAACCAACTGAATATGCACTGTCATTATAGTAATTGTCTAGGTTTTTTTTAGAATCCCTCATCTCGTAAGTAACAGTAGCATCGCCACTTAACTTTCCATTTATAACAGCATCATCAAACTCCGCCGCACCAACTGAACTAACTGCTATAGCTATGCACGCTACTAAACTTAAACTTCTTTTTTTCATAATTCCTACTTTTATATAATTTATTTGATTCATAAAGACTCAAAGATGTAGAGAAAACTCTACTTCTTTTTAAACTAAGGCTGTCTAAATATAGAAAGCTCAGGAGCCGCTTTAGTATATTTTTCAATATTTACTAGAGCTGTATTTGAGCTATTTCCATTTCCTAACTTAGATGTTGGGATATCTTTTGTTAGTACATTAACACTACCATTTAAGCAAAGTGAGCCTATCTCTCCTCTTTGCATTGGGTCATACCAAGCACCTTGATCAATCTTTATAACACTCTTTCTAACTTCATCTGAGACAATAGCGCCAACTAAGATTTGTCCTCTATCATTAAACACTCTCACAATGTCGCCACTTTTAATCCCCTTAGCTTTTGCATCTTTTGTATTGATCCAAACTGGTTCTCTGTTGGCTACTGCGTACTTTTCTCTTAAACTTGTATTGTTTAGTTGAGAGTGTAGTCTATGAGTTGAGTGCGGAGTTATAAGAGCAAACTCGGCAGTTTTTTTCTTCATACCCAACCACTCAGCAGGTTCTAACCAGCTAGGATGCGCCTTACAATCATCATAGTTCATTTCTTCAATTGTTTTAGAGTAGATCTCAATTCTTCCAGATGGAGTACCTAGTGGATCTAAGATAGGATCTTCTATAAAATCTGCATATCTTACGAATTGTGTATTTTCATAAGGAGTCTCAAAAGTTATAGGCTCATTTTTATCCCAAAACTCTCTAAAGTTTGGCATCGACATGCTCATCGCTTTAGCTTGTGTTTGAGCTTTTGTATAGAACTCTTCTATCCACTGCATCTCAGTTTTGTTTTGTGTGTACTCTTTGTGTACTCCAAACTCTTTTGCTAAATCACTAAAGATTTGATAATCATCTCTAGACTCAAACTGTTTTTTAACTGCTTGCTTCATTGGAACGATATTTAGGTTTGAGTAATCCCCAGTTCCTGTAATATCATTTCTCTCATAACTTGTAGTTGTAGGCATTACAATATCTGCCATTCTAGCTGTTGGAGTCCAAAATGCTTCATTGATAACAACTGTTCTAGGTTTTCTCCAAGCTTTAATTAGAGTATTTGTATCTTGATGGTGAACCAATGGATTTCCACCAGCCCAGTAGATAAAGTCAATCTCTGGATATGTTATCTCTTTGCCATTAAACTGGATTTTTTTACCAGGATTTAAAAGAGCATCTGCAACTCTTGCAACAGGAAAAGAAAATTTAGCTGCATTTTGTAGCCACTCTGCACCTTCTGCATTCTCATCTGCTGTAACATTTGCAGTTATTCCACCAACTATTGCACTCTTAGCAGTTGGAACTCCACCGTTTGAGTAGTGATAAGAGAGTCCAAATCCACCACCTGGCTTACCAATCTGTCCTAGCATAGAAGCAAGAGTTATTAGCATCCAGTGAGTTTGTTCTCCATGATGAGCTCTTTGCATACCCCATCCAGACATAAACATAGTTGTGTTGTCAAAAAACAACACCGCTAACTCTTTGATTGTTTTTTCATCAATTCCACATATTTTTGAAGCCCATGCTGCACTCTTGATAGTCTTGTCTTTTTTTCCATAGATGTAATCTTTAAACTCATCAAAGCCCTCAGTGTACTCCTCTAAAAACTCTTTATCATATTTCTTAGCTTCAATTAGAGAGTGAGCCATACCTATCATTAGGGCGACATCTGTATTTGGAAGGGGAGCTACCCACTGTGCATTTAAATACTCGCAAGTCTCAGTTTTAAAAGGGTCTATACAGATGATTTTTTTACCTGAATTTTTTAATTCTTCAAGATATTTAAGTCCATAATCATCAGATGCAGTCCATGCAATTTTTAGAGTTGCTGCAGGGTTCGCTCCCCAGATAACTACAACTTTTGAGTGTTCTAGTACAATTGGCCAAGATGTTTGTTGCTCATAAACTTCAAGAGTTCCTAAAACGTGAGGCATTATTACTTGTGAAGCACCAGTTGAGTAGTCTCCGACTGTTCCTGTAAAACCACCAGTTGCAGTCATAAATCTATGTAGTAGGATTCTACAGTTGTGCATATTTCCACTACTCTTCCATCCGTAACTACCAGCGAAAATACTCTCAGCACCTTTGTCTTTTCTAGTCTTTTTAAGCTGTGATGCTATTAGTTTTATAGCTTCATCGTAAGAGACTCTAACCCACTCATCCTTGCCTCTTAGTTCTGGTTTTGGATTGTTTGGATCTTTTAAGTAGGACTTTCTAACCATTGGATATTTTACTCTATCTTTTGCATAGACTAAGTCTTGTGTATGGTGTTGAAGAGAGTTCTCTATCCCTGATACTTTTTGATAGGGTTCTGACTTTACTATCACGCCATCTTTGATGGTTAGCTTTAACATTCCCCAGTGAGCAGCAGTTAAGACCTCTCCATTTTGAACTAGTTTTGTGGAAAACTTTACAATTGTTCCAGCTAGAAGTTCTCCTCTACTTGTGAGTACATCTATAAATGGAACAGCTGCAAACAAGGCAGCAAACTTTAGTACATTTCTTCTTTTTAAGTTTGTATTTTGCATGTTATTTATCTCCTATATCTTTTGAGTGTTTTTGTAGAAATTGCGTAACAAGATATACATCTTCTTTTGTCATAGCCGTTCTGTTTGACATTGACTTTATCATGCTTGGCCACTGGTTTGATGTATATTCATTGTTAGGATGTGCTGGGTGACAAATAGAGCAGTTGTCTTTATACATAGCTTCTGCGTTTTTATATAAAGCGCTTAAATCTTTTGTCAAGTTGTCATCTGTTGTATAGGCAGTAAGGACTACTTTACTCCACTGTACGCCATCTTTATCTTTACTAGTTGAAATTACTTTAATATCAAACTTAGCTTTTTTACTAAGACCTGCAGTTAAAATTCTTTTACCAGTTGTAAAATAGACTGCACTCGATACTCCATCTTTCATAAAACCCTCAATCTCAACCTTTACCTTGCCATCTTTTTTCTCTAAGATTTTAACCTCTGAAGTAGGGAGGAGTCTTCCCTCACTTCTTTTGCCATCAGGTGAAGTATATATATCTTTTACAGAACTTGAGTACAAAGACTCACTCGCAAACACAGACCCACTTAAAAAAATGAACCCAATCATTAAACCTCTTATCATCTTGCTTCCTCCATATGATTTAAACTCTAAACAGTCTAATATAATAAAGTAGCAAAAAAGTCGAATAGATGATTCTTGCATTCGACTTTTTTGCTATTTTTAAGAGTTACAATTTTCCAAACACAAGCTAGAAGGAAAAAAATTATGGACAGTTCAAGAAGAGATTTTTTAAGAAAAGGCGTAGCTGGATCTGCAGCGTTGGTGGTAAGTGGAAGCTCAGTTGGAGCTGCAAATATATTTGAATCAAAAACTGTGAAAATTCCAAGCGCATCTCACTTTGGTGCTTTTTATGCTCATGTTAGAGATGGCAAAATAGTAGATATTACTTCTCAACTAGACTCAGATGCAAACCCTACTGTTATAGTAAAAGGTTTAGCAGATAGAAATAGCTCAAACTCAAGAGTAAAGTACCCAGTTGTTAGAAAATCTTACTTAGAGGGTAAGGGCAGAGGCGACTTAAGAGGTAAAGAGGAGTTTGTAAGAGTCTCATGGGATACAGCCCTAGACCTTGCAGCAGATGCCATCAAAAGAGCTCAGAAAAAAGGTGGAAACGAAGCACTTTACAATGCATCTTATGGTGGTTGGTCAATGCCAGGTGCTTTTAAGCCAAATGTTTTAGCAGGTAGATTTTTCAACCAAATCGGCGGAGCAGTAGGAACTGCAGGTGAGTACTCTAACGGTGCGGCAGGCCCTACAAATCCTACTATAGTTGGAGACATGGAAGTTTACTCTATCCAAACTGCACACGAGCAAATCATCGCAAATACAAAAGTTTTAGTCTTATGGGGAGCAGATCCTTACAAAACTCAAAGAGCAGGATATTCTGTACCAAACCATAGATGTTATGATGCTTATGAAGAGTATAAAAAAGCTGGAATCAAAGTTGTTTTGATTGATCCAATTTACACAAAATCAGGGCAAGAGTTTAACGCACAGTGGATAAAAATCAGACCAGGTTCTGATGTGGCAATGATGATGGCTATGATGCACTATCTATATAAAACGGGCAAATATGACAAAGCATTTATTGAGAAATATACTCATGGTTTTGATAAGTTTTTACCATATCTCTTAGGTAAGAGTGATGGAGTTGAAAAAACTGCAGCGTGGGCTGAAAAACTAACAGAAATACCTGCAAAGACTATTGAAGCGCTAGCTGATCTTATGGTTTCAAACAGAACTATGATAGCTGGAAACTGGGCGATGCAAAGAGCTGATCATGGTGAACAAGTAGATTGGAGTATCATAACTTTAGCATCTATGATAGGGCAAGTGGGACTACCAGGTGGTGGTTTTGGTTTTTCTATGCACTATGAGGGTGGAGGAGATGCGGCTTCAGGAAAGAGAACTGTTGGCGGTATAAGTCAAGGAAAAGGTGGAGCAGTAACTCTTACTATTCCAGCTTCAAGAATGAGCGATCTTATCAACAAACCAGGACAAAAGGTTACATATAAAGGTAAGGTTATAACTTACCCTAAAGTTGAGTTTATGTTAAGTGCTGGAGGCTCTCCAATAGGCCATCAGCCAAACACAAATGAGCTTATAGATGCTATGAGAAAACTCGATACTGTAGTTGTGATGGAGCCGTGGTGGACACCAACAGCTAAGATGGCTGATATTGTGTTTCCAGCTACAACGACCATGGAGAGAGATGATATAGCAAGCGGAATGTCATACTCAAACGATAGAATCTACGCAATGAAGCAGATAGTACCGCCTAGATATGAGTCAAAAGATGATTATGAGATTTTTACGCTATTGGCAAAAAGATTTGGTACTGAGAAGAAGTACACAAGAGATAGAACTGCCAAAGATTGGTTAGAGGGACTCTACTCAAAATCTTATGCAAGAAGAGAGATGAATATTGCTTATGAAGAGTTTTGGGATAAAGGTTCAGTTCACTATGAGATTCCAGATGAGGCTAGAAAATATGTAAGACACTCGGCTTTTAGAGCAGACCCTATAAACAATGCTCTAAAGACTGAGACTGGAAAGATTCAAATCTATTCAGAGCAGTTTGCAAGCTATAACTACAAAGAGTTTAAAGGTCATCCAATGTGGTTTGAGCCAACGGAGTGGTTAGGAAATAAGGAGTTAATGAAAAAGTATCCATTACACTTAGTATCTCCACACCCAACATATAGAATCCATACACAAATGGATAACACATGGGTGCAAAACGCTCATAAAGTTCAAGGTCGTGAGCCTATAAGAGTATCTCCAAATGATGCTAAAAAGTTTGGCATCAGAGATGGTGAAATAGTAGAAGTTTATAATGATAGAGGAAGTATACTAGCAGGTGTAGTTGTAACTAAGACAATTAGAGATGGAGTTGTAGCTATAGAAGAGGGCGCATGGTACTCTCCAGAAGATGCTACAAAAACCAACACAAGATGTAACTCAGGACAAGTAAACTTACTAACGTCCTCAAGGCCTACATCACAGATGGCGAGTGCAACAACTGCAAACTCGACACTAGTTTCTATAAGAAAAGCAGGCGTAGTTAGTCCAAATGTGGCATATAATCCACCAAAAATTCAAGGAGCATAAGGTGAAAAAAGTTTTACAAAAAATATTGATAAGTCTGTTTATAGTTGGAACACTCACTGCTTTAGTTGCGAAGGATACTTTTATCTTTCAAACTGCAAAAGTAAAGATAGATGATAAAGAAGGGAGTCTATATATTGGGACTCCTGTAAAAGTTCTAAAAAGTGTAGATGAGAAAAATGTTTTAGTAGAGTTCTCTGGTATGGCTTTTGGAGATAAACTCTATACAAACAAAGCACAATCTCTTTTAGTAGCAACAAAAGAGGGTAGTTTTGGAGATAAAGAGCAGGTGGTGAAAGTTCAAGCTATCATGGAAAAAGGTTATCTCTCAGAAGTTCCAGAAGAGATTTGGGAAGAGCATGAAGAGTTTTTCTATGAGATGTGTACACAGTGTCATGGAGCTTACAAACCACAAGCTCACACTATGATGGAGTGGGATGCAATCCTTCAAACTATGAGTGGTTTTGCTCAACTCTATCCAGATGAAAATGAGTACTTGCTGAGATTTTTAAAAGCAAACTCAAGTGATGGCTTTTACCCAGAGATAAAATAGAACTAAAGAGTAAAAAGGAGTAGGTGATGTATAAGGAACTTTTAGCAAAATTACAAGGCCTGACTATCCTATATGCAGAAGATGAAGAGGGTATCAGAAAAAACATTGCTGACTCTCTTCGCTACTATGTTAAAGAAGTTTATGAAGCCTCTGATGGCGAAGAGGCTTATCTTTTGTATGAGCAAAAAAAGCCTGACATCATCTTTAGCGATATTCATATGCCAAAGATGGATGGCATAGAGTTTATAAAAAAAGTAAGAGAGCGTGATGCAAAGACGGCGGTTATCATGATAACTGCGCACACAGATAAAGAGTATTTACTAGATGCTGTAGAGCTTCATATGGAGAAGTACTTTGTAAAACCCATCAACCTAGAGCAACTCTTAGAAGGACTGCAAAGGTGTGTTTTGCATCTTGAGAAAAACAAGATAGTAGTCTTGGATGTTGATGATGCTTATGTCTATGACTTTGACAACAAAGAGTTAAAGTACAAAGATAAAGTTTTGACGCTTAACAAAAAAGAGATGCTTTTTTTTGAGACTCTTATAAAAAACCAAAACCGCATCACTAACTATGAAGAGCTTCAAGGTAGTGTTTGGGTAGATGATGTTATGACTGATAGCGCTTTGCGATCACTAGTTCGAAACTTGAGAAAAAAACTGCCAACAGACATCATCTACAATCTCTCAGGAGTTGGATATAAGTTTGTTTAAATCTTTTTTACTACTTTTTACTCTCATAACTATCTTAGATGCTCAGAGCCATCTTGTGCAAAAAATTCACTTTAGAGATGATGATGCACATACAAGAGCAGCTGCATCTTTGCATCCCGACTCACATATAAAAGTCTTTATACCAAATATCCCGTACGACTATCTTGCTAGATGCACTAACTCTGGGCTTATCCGCTCTTGCGACAATGAGAGAGGCTGGGAGTACGCTTTAGCAAAGAGCCACAAAAGAGTTGGAGAGTTAACTTATGAGTTTGAGCTAAGAGAGGGTTTGAAGTTTCAAGATGCAAGTGAGTTTGACACTGATGATGTGGTTTTAAACTTTGAGTATTTTAAACGTTCACCCACCTTATACACAAACATAGATAAAATTGATTTTGATGTTATAAAGATAGACAAGTACAAGTTTAAAATAGTGCTAAAACAAAAATACGAGATGTTTTTAACAGAACTACCACGCATCTACTTCTACACAAGAGAGTATCTTAAAAAGTATGGATTTGAGGGCACTGTAACAGGCTCAGCTATTCAAGTCGCTGGTGCTTATGGGATGGGGCCATACATCTTAAGGGAGGGCTATGCCCTAGGCTCAAAGCAGACCCCAATTATAGAGCTAGAAGCAAACCCATACTACTTTGATAAAGAGTACCCAAAGATAAAAAGAGTCACAGCCTACACAGAGCTAAATGCAAAAGATGCACTAAGGATGATAACAAAAGAAGAGGGTGAGCTTGACTTCGCGCCTATTGATTTTAACAAAAAGATAGAAGTCTTAACATCAAAATATGCAAAACTAAATATAGCTAAATCAACAAATAATTTTATCATTTTTTTTAACCTCATAAATGCAAATAAGAGACTAAGAGACAAAGAGACAAGAGTAGCACTAAACCAAGCACTAAACCAAGAAAATCTTATAAAGTTCGTATATAAAGGTGAGGGACATATCTCGCCATTTGCAAGTTCCATAAACTATAAAGTAGTACAAAAAATCTTAAAAAAAGAAGCTCCAAAACCAAAAGAAATCTACTCAAAAGCTAAGATGCATGAACTCTTAAATGGCTTGCATCTAAAGGTCTTTACACAAGATAGTTTTATGTTTTTGTTTAAGGGCATTGAGTACCAACTAAAAGAGTATGGTGTAAAGCTTGACTATACCATCACAAGTAGTGAAAAAGATATATTTAAACAACTCCTAAGCACTCACAAATCACAAAACACGCAAGAGTGGGACTTGCTTATCTGGGGTGATGATGACTGGTACTACGCAAATCCGTGGAGTGTTTTTTTCATCTATGAAGATGATAGCGCGTGGTCAACCATAGGAAAAGACAAGATAATGAAGGGCTATATAGATGAGTTTTTTATAACAAAAATAGACTCAAAAGAGTATGAAGAGATAGTATCTAAAATCCTCTACAGAGCAAAAGAGATGGCATACACGCTAAGGGTTCCATCACCTAACAAAGTTGTAGCACTTAACAAAGAGCTTATCTATAAACCCTACAAAGGTGCAGTTTTGCCCATCTGGGAGATGCAGATCACAAAGGATCACTACTCACTAAGAAAGGGTAAAAAGTATCCCACTTACCTAGAGCAGCCCATAAAACCAAAAAGAGATGAAGATGAATAAGATAAACATAAAAACAAAACTGCGAATCCTCTTTTTCATACTACTAATAGCCGTCTCAACCATAGGATATAAGTCCATCTCTATAAGCCAAGACAACAAAGACAGGCTTGAAGTAGTTCATAGCAAATCACAAATATTACTAAGACTTCAAGATGAGATCATAACCCCACTCTATGGGCTAAGAGAGCTTAGTCAAGCTCTAGTTATGGCACCAAACAAAAAGATAAGAGAGACGATTTTGCAAAACTTAAGTGTGGCTATAAAAGGGTTAGATAGCGCATTTTACGACTACTCAAAAGAGAACAAAAAGATTTATGAGATGTGGCTTAACTATAAGTCTCTTATAGGCGTTACAAAGGGATATTTGGATTTGGAGTTTGAAGAGGGTGCTTATGTAAATATCACCACAGCAGGAAGAGAGCAGTTTCATCTCTTAGTAAAAGAGCTTCTTATCATCCAGAGTGATCTCTTAAGTAAGTCAGCACTAGCTTATGATGATGCAGTAAAAGATGCTAAAAACATAAAGATAGAGATAATAATCTCTTTGTTTTTTATACTACTTTTTTCCCTTATGGCGGCTTCATTTATATCTAACAACATCATCGCATCTATATATAAAGTACAAAACGGGTTAAGAGAATTTTTTGAGTATCTAAACCACAAAAGAGAAAAAGTAAATAAGATAGAACTTGTCTCAAATGATGAGTTTAGAGATATAGCAAACATGATAAATGAAAATGTAAGAACCATACAAAACAACATAGAAAAAGATGAGGCACTTATAAAAAATGCTACAAAAGTACTACAAAGCATCAAAAGCGGAAACTTAAAAGATAGGCTTACAACAAACAGCGACAACATCACTTTAAGTGAGCTAAAAGAGATGATAAATGACATGATAGACAACCTAGAAGAGCAGATACAACAAGAGATACAAAAAAGACTTCAAAACGAGCAGATGCTACTGCAACAGTCAAAGCTTGCATCTATGGGTGAGATGATAGGAAACATCGCACATCAGTGGAGACAACCACTAGCTCAAATCATAGCTATCTTTATGAATATGAAAGTGACTTATGACTTTGATAAGTTTACTCAAGCCTATCTAAATGAGAAGATAGATGAGGCAAATAAACTAACAGAGTATATGTCAAACACCATAGATGACTTTCAAAACTTTTTCAATCCTCACAGTAAAAAAGAGGTCTTTTTAGTTGAGAAGGCCTGCAGAGATGCACTCTTTATAGTTGAGTCATCACTTAGTTTTCATCATGTAAAAGTGGAGTTTAATGTCTTAGATGATTTAGAAATACTAGGACATAAAAACGAATACTCTCAAGTCATACTAAACATACTAAACAACGCAAAAAATATCCTCTTAGAAAAGAGAGTGAAAAATCCACTTATAAACATAGAGATAAAAGAGGGCGATAACTTCGCCATAGTAAAGATAAGCGACAATGGCGGAGGAATCCCAGAGGAGTTTTTAGATAAGATCTTTGAGCCATACTTTACCACAAGACACAAAACCCAAGGTACAGGCATCGGGCTTTATATGTCAAAAAATATCATAGAAAAAAATATGCAAGGCTACTTAAATGTCAAAAATGTTGATGATGGAGCTTGTTTTACCATTAAGGTGAAAAAGCACTAAAGCTCACTTGCCCACTTTAGAGCATCTAGCCCATACTTCTCTCTAAGTTTATGCGTTTCATCGCTTAGTATTTTCATCTTTTGCTCATCCTCAAAGCCTATAAGAGAGAGCTCTTTTTTTGAGTCTCTTGTAAAGCTTGAGCAGTTGATGCTAAGCCTGATGGCGTGGAGCCTTTTTTGTGTGTCGGCTTCGTTAAAGAGGCTCATACAAAGAGAGTCAAACTTTTTTTCTGTAAATATCTCAGCGAGTGAGATGTTCTTGTGTGAGCTTAGTCGCATCTCATAAGAGATGCTAAGATGAAAAACAGTCGGGATAACATCAAGTTTTAAGATAGCAAAACTTAAATGCCTTGCTAAGATATGAACTCTTCTTCTTAACTCTCCTCTATCAAAAATGGGATCAAATGTTCTTGAGATGCCAATGGACTTTCGTTTGTGAGTTGTTTTAATGCTCTCATCTGAGAGACCACAAACCCTTTTATAAAGCTCTTTTGCATAAGGCCCCCAGGACTCAATAGTTCCGCGCCTTTGTTGTAACTCTCCTAGTGTGCGAATCTGGACAGAGTTTAATCTCTCTTGCATACTTTTACCGATGCCAGCAAACTCTTTGACGGGGATGTTTTTTATAAAAGAGTCAACGCCATTGGCATAGATAGTTTTGCATCCAAAGGGTTTTGCGCTTGAAGTTGCTAGCTTTGCGATGAAGCGAGTATTTGCCGCACCTATGGAGACTGGAAGTTTTAACTCTCTTTTTATCTCATGTCTTAGGTTATCTATAAACTGCTCAACTTCATCATCTTCTACCCAGCCTGACAAATCACCATAAAACTCATCGATGCTAGCTTGCTCAATGAGCGGAATTTTTGATTGCAAAAACTCATGAAGTTCGTGTGAGAGTTTTTGATACAAAGACATATTTGGTGCTTTTATGATGAGATGCGGACAGAGCATCAGAGCTTCTCTAATAGTCATGGCAGTCTTTATGCCGAATGAACGAGCCTCGTAAGATGAAGTAGTAAGAATCCCACGAATCCTCCCATCCGCATCTACAAATGCATCTATATCATCACTCTTCT
>JAVEST010000166.1:0-3520 GCA_034006465.1 Sulfurimonas sp.
TGGAAGCGATGCTTCAGCTTCGCACAGCAAGACTTTAAAGTTTGTTAGGGCTCTCTCTCTTAGATGCCGTAAAAGCTTCTAAGAAACTCTCTTTCTCTCTCATTTTCAATAAAGATTTTTACTATGCTTTGGTTGTTATCGCCTAGTATAAAAAGCTCGTTTGCCTCAACTCGTAGGTGCGTTTTACCCCATGTTTTATCAAGCTCATCTAAACGATGCAGTACTTCTGCTGCACTTGGTTTTTCTTTTTCACCTGTTTGAGTGTTGTTGATGGTTAGTCCACCTATTCTTTTTTCTAACTGATACGGGCTATAAACCTTAATAGCTTTATAGATTCTCTCTTCTTTGTGATCTGGCGTAGCTCTTTGCATAGCAATGTAACCTAGTGTTAAAAACCCAAAAAGTAGCCCAAAGATTAGTCCTTTTTTTATGCTCATACTCTTCTCCATGATTTAATATAATTTTTTGCTCTATCTTTGAGCATGTTCATTCTCGCTTTACCTTTTGGAAGTGTAGCACGGAGTTCTTTCATCTCTTGTAAAAACTCAGCTATATCCTTTGCAAGTATGCTCTCTAAGTAGATTTTTAGTTGCTTTGCAAAGGCTGGCGATGTGCCATTTGTTGAGATAGCCAGAGTTAAATCACCCTGCTTTATATAAGAGGCAAAAGTGAAGTCACAATGCTCTAAACTATCAACGCTATTACAAAGACATCTGTACCCTTTTGACTCTTCATATATCTCTTTTGCAAGAACAATATTATCTATAGCAATAATGACAATATCGTACTCTTTTATATCCCCAACTCTATATACTCTTTGCTCATATGAGAGTGAGTTTTGCTCTATTGCCTGACTCATTTCATCACAAAACTCTTGAGCTATGATATGGATATTTTTTGTAAAATCCAAGAGATGAACAAGCTTATTATAGGCAATAACTCCGCCACCTATTATAAGTATTTGTTTTGCATGGAGATTTAAAAAAGCTGGAAAATAGGACATTTATCTCTTTTATAATGTTTGCAACATCATAGCATAATAGGTAAAATGACAAACTTGATGTACATCAACGATTATTAATATAGATTATCTTACAATCTTTAGATAAAATAATCACAAAGAACATAAAAATGACAGATGAAATCCTCTCTAGAATACAAAAAAAGTTTCCACTTGTTGCTAAACCTTTTGAGGTTATAGCTGATGAATTAGGTATAAGTGAAGATGAAGTCCTCGCAATACTACAAGAGCAAAAAAAGAAAAATATCATCCGCCAAACTTCTGCTATATTTGACACTAAGAGACTCGGATATAAGTCGTCTTTAGTGGCTTTTAAAATTCCAAAAGAAAAGATCAGTGCTGCTGTTAAAGTTATAAACTCACATCCTGGCATCTCTCACAACTATGAGAGAAATCATGACTTTAATATCTGGTTTACACTAGCCGTTCCACCACACTCAAAGCTTGGTCTTGATGGTACAGTTTCACTTTTAGCAAAACTTACAGATGCTGATGAATTTATAATGCTACCAACTCTAAAACTCTTTAAAATCAATGTCAAACTAAACACAACTGGTAAAGATGAGAAGAAAGAAGAGGTGAAAAAAGTTGTTCATACTGAGATAGAGATGACTCCTCTGCATCACGCGATAGTAAGAGCTGCACAGTATGATATAGAGATGGTAAGTGAACCATTTAAGAAGATGATAGACGAACTTGGCATCGATTATGATAAGTTTTTCTCCATCTTAAAAGAGCTAGAAGAGTCTGGGATTATGAGGAGATTTGCTTCTATATTAAACCATAGAAAAGCAGGGTTTAACGCTAATGCAATGGTTGTTTGGGACGTTGATGAGACAAATGGTGAGGCTATTGGTGCAACTGCTGCTGCTTTTAGCGCAGTTAGCCACTGTTACTTACGCCCAAAATATCCAAACTGGCCATATAACTTATTTACTATGGTTCATGGAAAAACAAAAGAAGAGACTGACTCCATCATCGCTGAGATGGCAAAAGAGATAGAGTCAAAATCACACATGCCGCTCTATAGCTCAAGAGAGTTTAAAAAAGTTCGTATTGAGTACTTTACTAAAGATATGGATGAGTGGGAAGAAAAATATCAAGAGGAAAAAGCATAATGGGATTATTTTTTGAATTAGAGGTTGTTTATATTGTCATTGGTATCTTTATTCTTAGCGTAACAGCAGTTGTTACAACAAGAGAGTTTATGCCAAAGGTTGCATTTATGCGAGGAATGTTAAGCGTTGGTTCTATCTTAATTATCATGATATTAGCACACTATTTTATGACTACTTCTCGCATGGATGGTGTTCAAGCTATCTTTAATGATGGAGAAACTATTATTTGTGAAAACAAGATGCAAAGAAGTATATCAAGATCAGTTTTAATCTCAAAAGAGTTGGGCTGGAGACTTGAAGATAATAAATTCAAAAACGATGATTATGAGAGAGATTTTCATAGTTCAAGATGTATAGAATTTGACGGCATAGAACCAGAAGTGCAATGAGAGAGATACTAAAACGCTACTCTATGGCACTTACATTTCTGTTTTTAGTTATTGTCTTAATGATAGCAGGGACTATGGGTGTTATGAAGTTTGGCGATATGATGATACAAGATACAGGTCTTGAGATGAAACCACGAGGAGAGAGTATAAATAGATGAGTTTGAGTATTATTTTAACTGTTGGAATAGTTTTAAGCATAATTTTTCATTTCATAGGCGTTTATGCTGGTGCGAAAAAGATTGTTTGGTTGGCGATAGTTCTTATCTGGGGAGCAGCTATAAACATAGCTATGAGTGAGATTAAACCATCTGGCTACAAAGCGATAGAGAAAATGAGGGGTCAGTATAGCGATACAGACGCCCTTATAAAAGAAGCAGGAGAGAAAATCTCAGTTTATGAACTTGTCCTTATCAAAAATAGCTACGCTATAAATCACCCTAAGAGATGAGAAAAACCATAGGCATTGTTGGCTGTGGATGGCTTGGAAAAAACCTCAGCGAACAGCTACGTGACTCTTTTGATGTTGAGTGCTATAAGAGAGTCATTACAGATGCAAAGCCTTCATTTTGGCAAAGAGAAATCATCATCATCGCCATCAACACAAAAGACAACTACTTGCAAACTTTAGAAAAAATCTCTAAGCTTACAGCAGATGAAACTACCATCATACTTATGAGCTCTACCTCTGTTTATAGGGAGTTTGAAACAAAAGTTGATGAGAATTCCATCATAACCAAAATAGCTCTTCAAAGAGAGGCTGAGATGCTGATGGAAGAATTAAATAAAAATCTTATCATTTTACGCCTTGGCGGACTTATGGGCGAAGATAGGATTTCTGGGAGATGGAAGAGTGTCTCTTCATTTAGTGACTCTTATGTAAACTATATACATAGAGATGATGTTATTGCCATCACAAAAGAGCTAATAACCCAAGGCATCTCAAGTGGTATCTACAATCTTGTAGCGCCAATGCATCCACTAAGGTCAGATGT
>JAVEST010000017.1:0-23218 GCA_034006465.1 Sulfurimonas sp.
ATATCTAAAAAAGATTTTCTGGGTCTATATGGTAAGACTTTTGAGTCACTTCAAAAATCAACTCATCATCAACCCGTCCTATTGCATAGCCTTTTTTTATCCTCATACCTTTTTTTATATCTGGTGAGATTTGTGAGAGGTTTGCGTAAATGGTATGAAGTTCATTGTCATGCTCGATAATAACAATATTTTTAAGTACAGCTGTCTTATCTGCATAAATCACTCTACCATTAAATACAGTTTTAACTTTTGCATTGTTCTGTTTTGGCTTAAGAGAGATAGACTCGTTAAATACTTTGATGCCATAAATGGGGTCTGTGTAAGTCCCGTATTTTTTAGTAATCGTGTATGGGCTAAAGGGAGCTATGGTCTTTGAGCCAACATATTTTTTAGTCTTAACGGCTTGGTAGCTGCTTCCATGTTTTTTAACATTTGGAAGATTGTCATCTGAAACAGCTGCCTTAGCGTCAAAAGCTTTTCTTCTTTGCTCTGCCTCTTTAGCTTTTCGTATCTCATCAATCTTTATAATGTTTAATTTGGCAAGTGTCTCTTTGAGTTGGTCTTGCTTTTTAAGAACATCTTGTAACTCTTTTTTATATGAGTTTTTAGCAATCTCTAAACTTTTTAAATCTTTTATATTTTTTTTGTTAGTCGCTATAAGATCTTTTCTTTTTGCATCAATACTTGCTATTTCAACTTCAAGAGAGTTAGCGTGCTCATTTAGAGTATCTATATTTTTTGAGTTATCATAAAATTCAGCATTTAGTTTTCTTATCTTCTGTTTTGACTCTTCTAACATCACAGTTAAGACTTCAAATTCTATAAGTGACTTCTCACTAGCATCCATCTCCTCTTCTAAGATTACAGAGAGTGAAACGCTTTGCGCTATGGTAAAGACTAACTCTTCTTCTAGTTTTTCTTGAGTAGATTTTAGGTTTGTTTGCACACCCTTTAGTTCATCTAGTTGCTTTGTGCTTGATTCATAAGTAGCTTCTTTATTTGATAGTTCTTCTTTTAAATTTGCAATATGTTTTTCTTGAACTTCTATCTCTTTTTTTTGCTTGAGTATAGCTTTTGCTGTTTCATCCATCTTCTCATTTAGGTTTGAGTAGCTTTTAGAAAATGTACTAAGTTTAGAGCTGGTTTTTTTGATATCAGAATCTACACTTGTTTTTGCAAAAACCATGCTAGATGCTAAGATAATCACCAAAAATAAATGTGTCATACCTCTTCTTTATGCCCTATGACTATCATGAGTGCCAAAATTATAGAGAGCGTAATTGATGCACTAAAAAGTGTAACGGCATCATTTACAATATCAAAAATAATTATATTGATACTAAGATTTTCAAACTGCTCTATTATTAGAGGTTCAGATGCTATGTAAACAAAAAGACCAAAAGTAATGACTCCAGCGATGATTGCATCTACAATAGCAAGCCTAAACAACACAGCTGAACGAAGCCAGATAGGTGCTCCAAAGAGCGCCATAATACTCATTCTCTCGTTATGTTTAAATTGCCAGATGCGAAGCTCTTTAAAGATAAGAAGCGTAGTTACCACAAAAACAACGAGGGCAAAAACAAAAACGACTGTTTTAAATAAGACTAAGAGCTTATATGTGGTGTCATGGTTATGAGAAAAGTCCTCTATTTTAGTTATCGATTTTATCTTCAAAAGATTTTCTCTTAATTTTTCTATCTGTTTGGGGCTTGGATATTCTGTTAGAGTAAGCTTATAAAATTTTGGAAGAGTTAGTTTTAAAAGTTCTTTATTTTTCTCAGTTATGCCACTATTTAATCTTTCAATCACATTGTCTGCTGAGAGTTCTGTGACACTCTTTATGAGATCATTTACATCTATTATCTCTTTATCTTGTAGCTTTTTCTGACTTATGATGATGATAGAGTAGTTGTTTGCTAAGTTTTCTTTATAAGCATCCATAGTTCTATCTACTATTGCAAAAATCTGTATGGAGAAGAGGATGCTTACAAGCGCAATAACTAGGGAGAAATGATTTTTAAAGGACTTCATGTATGCTCCCATACTCAATGTTGTAGTGCTTATAATCAACGTTCAAATTTCTTGGAATATTGTGAGTTACAACTATAACAGTAGTGTTTAACTGCTCATTTGCGCCCTCTAAAAGATTCCAAATAAGCTGAGATGAGTAGTCATCTAAGTTACCAGTTGGCTCATCTGCTAAGATGAGTATGGGGTTATGTGCCAAAGCTCTAGCCATCGCAACTCTTTGTTGCTCTCCTCCACTTAGCTCTAGTGGGTATTTACCTGCTTGATGTTTTAGTCTAACATGCTTTAAGAGTGAGTCAACTTGATTTTGAGTCACTCCTTTTTCATAACCGTTAATGATTAGAGGAAGCATTATATTTTTCTCAATCGTCCACTCTTTTACAAGTTTATAGTCTTGAAAAACTATGCCAATATGTCTTCTTAGAAAGTTTAGTTTAGAAGTTGTTACACCACGAAGTTCTACTCCGCCGACTATTAAACTCCCTTGTTTGGCCTTTAGTGAGCCATAAAGAGATTTGAGCAGAGTTGACTTTCCACTTCCACTAGCTCCAGTTATAAAGATAAAACTACCAGAGTCTATAGAGAAGTTTGCTTTGTTTATAATCGTCTCATTGTTCGAATATGAGAGAGATAAATCCTGTGCTACTATTACCTTATCCATGAAAAATCTCATCTAAATATTTGTGTGCTAAAAGGTTACTTTTAGAGCTTAGTGGGTGTGATGGATAGTAAGATGCCACTCTATCTCTTATGGTTATATAGAGATGTTCAGGTCTATCAAAACTTCCTAGTGAGACTCTAAACATAGCACCATCGTCAAGCCTATAAACTCTCTCAAAATGTACAAATCCACCATCAAATTTTTTTGTGACTCCGTGAAGTCCAAAGAGTGCTTCAAGGGAGATATCTACATCGCTAAAGTCGAAATTGCCCTCTATCACAAGTGCATCTGAAGTTTCTTCATTTATCATAGTTACATCATAGATGTTTTTTTGCATCTTTTTCCATCTATCTTCATACTTTGAGCTTATGGCTATATCTCTGTTTTTGTTTATGTGGAGTATGGTTTTATGAAAATTTATAAAAGTTTCATATGAGTAAGCATAGTAGTTTTCACTATCAGTTCTAAGTTCTAGCCTTCCATCAAGCTTTAAAACTCTTCTAGCTTCTTCTATAAAAGATGTAGAGATCACCCTTCTGTGTGGCTTTTTATCCCATGGAACGGGAAAATGAACAAAGATTTTCTCAACAATGTTAGATGGAACTAGCTCCAAAAAAAGCCTCGCATCATAGTCAAGCACAAGCAGGTTATCTATACTTTGGATGCTAACTTGCTTTAAAACCTGCTCTATAGAGGGTCTGTGAATCTCGATGCCGATAAATAAGATATCTCTATTTTCTTTAGCCTGATGCAGCAGATGCCTGCCAGAACCAAAACCAACTTCAATACTTATGCGTTTATCATCTAAAAAACCATCAGTAAAAAAGCTAATATCTCTTAATGCATTTGAGGTTTGGAGATGGATATTTTTCTGTTTTTGCGGAACATTTGAAGATAAGACTTCTAGTTTTGCAAAGTCAGCATAAGCTAAAAGTGCCTTATGTACATTGTGAATAGATGCTGGTCTTGTAAGTTTATCTGTTTTTAAAAGGCTCTTAGACTCTTCTTGCCTTGCAAGCAAAAAAAAGTCATCACCTTCAACACTTACCGAGATAAGAGTTTCATCCTTGTGAACAATATTTTTTGCTGCAAAATTGAAAGAGACTCCATCATGGTTTGTTTTAAACTCTATATCTTTAAACTCTCGTATATGAAGATGTGGCATCAGTTCTCATTTAGTTAAAATCTTGAGTAGGCAGTATCACTTCTACTTCTTTACTAACAGGTTTAGAAAGTTTAGAAGGCTTATCCTGCACAATCTCTTCTTTTTTGGATCTATCTATTACGCTCACTGGTGTCTTCACTTGAACTTCTATACTAGGATTTGACTTGATGCCATGGACGTCTATAGCATAAATTTTGTAGTAGTAAGTGATATTTGGTCCTATCTCAGGATCTCTAAAACTTGTACCTTTTATATCTACAAACTCTTCCTCTTTAGCATCAAACCAACCAGTTTTAGATTTTTTTACTACACTATATTTTACAACTCTGCTATCTTTGTTTTTCCAGTTTATCTCTATCTTATCACCTATTAGTTTAGCTTCTAGTAGAGATGGTGTTTGTGGTTTCATTAGAGTTATACCTTGAATAGATATCTTGTTATGGATACTCTCAAGCCCATTTTTCTCAACCACACTCACACGATAAAAGTACTCTTTTGCATCTTCTTCTATTACATCTGTAAATGTATGATTATAAAGTTTTGCGATCAGTTCATAACTACCAGTTGAACTCGATGAGCGATAGAGGTTATATCTAGCAAAATCTTTTGCATCAGATTTTTCCCAGTTTATCTCTATTTTTCTTGGTAAGTCAGTAGTAGCTACGATGTACTTAACAGGGTTTGGAAGTGGCTTTGTCACAACTTGAACAATCTCACTAGGAGTTGATGTTATGTTATCAAATGTAACTACTTTTACACGGTACTTATAAACATAATCATCTTTTAGCCCCGTATCTATGTACTCAGCATTAAGCCTTCCATCTACAGTAGCTATCCTTTTCCAACTCTCTTCTATTAAGGTTTTTCTCTCTATAATGTAAGATTTCACCTTTTGGTTTGCGTGTGGTCGCCATATTATTTTTGCAGTTCTTGGCATATTTTCTATACTCTTTATCCAAACAACTGATTGCAAAACTGGAAGTGAGTTTACAATCTTCATCTCACTCATTTGTGATTCTGCATTTTTAGAAAATGTTCTAAAACTATATGTATAGCTCGTATTTGGTGTAATACCATTATCTAAAAAGTGAGTTGTAAAACGATTATCAAGAGTCTTATAGTGACGAAGTTCACTTCCCTCTAAGTTGTTTTTTTGCTTATAAACATAGATGCCCTTTACTCTCTCATCAGTAATAGCATTCCACTCAAAGGCTATTGAGTTCATATCCTCAACCACACCATTTTGAGTAAGTTTAACTATAGGTAGTGTTTTATCTATTTTTGTCTCATCACCAGGCTTTGGTGAGATAGCACCACAACCGCTAAATAGTAGTAGAGAAACTGTGCAAAATAGTGCTAGTGTCCGTAACTTCATTAATCTGCTCCATATCAAATTTTTTTTCTATAAACTCTTTTGTTACACTATCAAGAGGTGCGCTAAAGAAGAGTTTTTCTTTACTCTTTGGATGAATAAAATATATTATATAAGCGTGAAGCAAAATACGTTCCGATTTCTCCATTTTTGGACTCTGAGCATAGATGTGATCGCCTAAAATATGGCGGTTCAAACTCTCTAAATGTACCCTTATCTGATGCGTTCTACCTGTAAATAGCTTACATGCAACTAGCTGTAGTGTTTCATCATTAGAGAGTGCTAAAACTTTAAACATTGTCTTTGCATTTTTTGATTTTGCACCATTGCTACAAGTCATTTTGAGTCTATTGTGATGACTTCGCCCAATACTCAACTCTATAGTAGTTAAATCATCTTTTAAAGGTGGATTTACAACTGCAAGATAGTATCTTCCCATAGTTTTGTCTTGAAGTTGAAGGGATAAAAACTCATGTGCTTCATTATTTTTTGCTACAACCATAGCACCGCTTGTGCCTTTGTCTAGTCTATGCACTATTCCGTGTCTCTCTTGTCCGCTTAAAGTAGAGAGTCTTATACCTTTGTGTTTTAGCCAGTCTACTAAAGTAGGCTCTTTTACACTCGGAGCTGGATGAACTGTAACTCCGCTTGGTTTATTGATAACTAAGATATCATCATCTTCATAGAGTATCTCAACATCGAAGTCAATTTTTTGTGGTTCAGTATGTTTTGCTTGGACAAATTCTATCAAAACACTCTGCCCCTCTTTTAACTTTAGTCCGGCTTTTGTGGTAGCTTTATCATCTACTTTTACAAATCCGCTCTTTATCAAAGCCGCTATCTGCGAGCGAGTGTCCTCTAGTTGAGATGCGAGGAATGCATCTAGTCTTTGTGGTTCATTACAAACAAAGCTCTTTTTTTCGCTCATTTTATGCCTTTGTGGATAAACTTAGTACCTTGAGAAAAAAGCTCTTTAGCTCTTTTGTGATACAATTTATAAAAATTTTTTGGAGTTACAAACTTGTGGAGATTTGATAAGCGTATTTTAGCACAATTTGATTTTTTTTCTATTATCCTAATCATACCACTTGTAATAACCTCAAACTGGCTTATTGGTGAAGTTGTTCCAGCTCTTGCGCAAAAACAAAGCGCCTATGTTGGAGTAGCAGTTATTGCCTTTATTTTTGTTTTTTTACTTCCCATCAGAAGAATGAGCTGGTTTATACCTCTAATCTACTGGGCAAATATAGGGCTTTTGTTTGCAGTTGAGTTTTTTGGTCATGCAAGACTTGGTGCAAAGAGATGGATAAATATCCCTTTTATAGATGCCACCATACAGCCATCAGAGTTTGTAAAACCAGCTCTTATACTTATGCTAGCTTACATCATTCACAAAAATCCTCCTCCAGCAGATGGCTACAGACTAAAAGATTTTTTAAAGATAAGCTTTTATATTTTACTACCCTTTACACTTATAGTAAAAGAGCCAGACTTAGGGACCGCACTTGTTTTACTGCTCCTTGGATATGGAGTACTTTTTTATATTGGGGTATATTGGAAGATTTTAGTAGCAATCTTCGCTACCCTCTTACTAGTCTCACCCCTTGTTTATAAGTTTGCACTTCATGATTATCAAAAAACAAGAATCACAGACTTTTTAAGTGAAAAGCCATCATACCATGTTCAACAATCCATAATTGCCATAGGTTCAGGAGGAATGACAGGAAAGTCAAAAGAAGATGCTACTCAGACTCAGATGAGATTTCTTCCCATTTCTACGAGTGACTTTATATTTGCGTTTCTTGTTGAGAGAAGTGGTTTTTTAGGAGCTTTAGCCATCATTCTTATCTATGTTGTGCTTATCCTGCATCTTATGAGTCTTAGCATCTACAACACTGACTACTTCATAAAAGTAGTTAGCATCTCCATAGCCTTTATGATCTTTATATATATGGGAGTAAATATCTCCATGACTATAGGTTTTGCCCCTGTTGTTGGAGTTCCTCTGCCAATGTTTAGCTATGGAGGAAGTAGTTTTATAAACTTTATAATACTCTTTGCCATTATGCAAAACCTCATCACATTTAGGTACAAAGATATGTACGATGCAAGGGGAACTAAGAGCTTTTTATAAGAAGGGCTATTTTATATATTTTATAACTGCTTGCCAATTGGGAAAAGTTCCAGTCGCAAAATCTATATGCTCTCCCTTAAACTCACTTGCCCCATTTTTTAATTTTTATGCTCTATCTTCCAAAAACATTTCAATATCACTAGCTACCTCATCTATCGCCTCAGTTGCTTTTTTATAGAGTACTTTTGTATAAAGCTCATCATTTATAGCAAAACTTGGCTCAAGGTTGTTTAGTATAGTTTTATCTACATAAGAGCTAAGAATATCAACAGAGATAACATTTCCACTTGTACCTATGATGACTAAAAGTTCGCAGTCGTTAATCTCATGGTTTAGTTTTGCGTACATTGGAGCAGCTTCGCCAAACATCACTATAAATGGGCGGATTTTTTCACTAGCACAAGTTGGGCACTTACCGTTAAAACTATCTTTGGTTTTTTTGTAAACTATGTCATAAACCAACCCACACTTCTCACACTCGACTTTTGTCAAATACCCATGTAGATGCACTACATCTTCATGTTTAATGCCCGCCTTTTCAAAGAGGTCATCTACATTTTGAGTGATGATGGCTATCTCATCTTTATATTTTGCCTTTAATTTTGCTATAACTCTATGTGCTTTGTTTGGCTCTTTATCCGCTAAATCTAATCTTCTTTTATCGTAAAACTCTATAGTCATAGCTCTATTTGTCTCTAAGCATCCAGCCGTACAAATATCCTTTACATCATACTCTTCCCAAAGTCCATCACTATCTCTAAAAGTACTTATCCCAGACTCAGCACTTATCCCAGCACCACTCAAAATCACTACTTTAGCCATCTTTGTTTTTCCTTTTATAGTTTTTACTCTTATCTTTTAAATAAGCACATTGTAACTATGTGTAAATTATTACATTATTTACACATAGCTAATGTGATATGCGTACTTATGTGTAAATTTTACCTATATACCTTTTTGCAATAAATTAAATAGTTCAATATTAATAATAGTTCATCACTTTTTGGAACCTCAAACTTGTTCGAGGATCTTTCAATATAGCAAAACTATCTAAAATTCTTCTTGTTTTTTTAAGAGCATTTTTTTCACATTGTGAGACAAAAATAACCATCATGATGTTTCATCTTTAGGCGAATAGTAAGCTGAGGCTTCTTTAACTTGTGTAAACATAAAGTCTAAAGCTTTATGCTCTACAAAATTTTGTAAGCATTGTGAGCGAAACTCTTTTTCGCTCATCTTCTCTTTTGCACAGATGAATGCCCACGGCAAGACTAAAGCATCTTTAATAAGGTCAGCCACATCAAAGACTAGCGCACCTCTTCTAGTTTTGCCATGCATCAAGGCAAATCCATGAGGAATTCCTAAAACCCAAAGAGTGGTAGCTCCTAGTCCATAAGCCAAATAATTTCCATGATTTAAAAAATCATTGGCTAAGTCAGAACTTTTGTGTTCTCTAGTAAAGCCTGATTGATTTGTTTTTTGTGCAGCATATTTGTAGAGTTTTTTAGTAAATTCTGCTTCAAGTTGTAGGAGCTTTCCAACATTATAAGCATTTGGGATATTTGTTAATATAGTAGAAAACAGTCCCTCTAATTCAGGGTCAGCAGCATCAAAACCTTCTAGCTTCAACTCTCTATCTTTAGACCAAACTTTTTGTATAAACTCTATTCTTGCTATTTGAAATCTTTTAGCAACCTCAAGTCGCTTGGCATCATCAAACCAAAATTGCATCCAGCCTTGTATATACTCTGTTGGTCTGTATTCGCTCTGGGGAGTAAACCACTCTATCTCATTTGCCATAAACAAAGGTGTAGCTCCACCTCCACAAAAACCTACAAGAACACCAGCTTGTGCTAACATTCTCATAGCTGCTTGCGTGATAGAGGTTCCAGTTCCTAGAAGTAAACAAGTAGTATTGGCAATAGGAATGTTCCAGTACTGATACTCTTTTTTGACTTCACTCAGATAAAGTACTCTTCCATCTTTTTGCATTACACGGCAATACTCAAGATAGTATATATTTGCTCTTTTTGAATGCAGTATCGCTTTTAAGTCTGTTAAGTTTTCCAATTTTAACTCCTAAAATATAAGCAATATTTCTACTTTATTTTTTGTGATATGTAAAGATTTTGCTCTTTTTCAACATATCAAAAAGCTTTAAATTTGTAAGTTTTAAAATTTTTATTTTCTTCAGTTCTTTTAAATATTTAGATGATGTATCTCTATGTTGGGCTTTAAAGTAATAAGTGGCTTTAAGTCCTATTTACGAGGTTAAAACCTCGTTTCCATCGAATCCTATTAAACCCCACAAATCCAGCCGCCGCCTATGAGCTTATCATCATCATAAAAAACAGCTGCTTGACCTATGGCTACTCCAAAGACGCTCTCTTTTAGGGTTATATTTGCTTTGTCATTTTCTATCTTTACATGGCACTTTACTGCTTTTGTTCTGTATCTTAGTTTCACGCTTGTATCAAACTCTAGTCTATCATCAAACATATTTAGTCTATCTATGACTAGACTATTGCAGGCTAATTCTTCTTTTTTTCCGACTGTTATTTGGTTTTTAGTAGCATCTATGCTTAGCACATAGTGAGGTTCATGAGCTCCACGGACACTAAAACCTTTTCTTTTTCCTATGGTGTAGTGCATGTAACCTTTGTGTTCGCCAACTACATTACCATCTCTGTCTAAAACTTCTCCAGCATTATCAACCTCTACGCCGTGCTCTTTTAGTAAGTCTGTATAAGTAGTCTCAACAAAGCAAATCTCGCTCGATTCGCCTTGAGATGCGAAAGACTCTAAGCCTTTTATAGATGCTGCAAACTCTTTTATATCGCTTTTTTTACGCTCACCCAAAGGAAAGATAAGTCTTGGTAAAATCTCTTTGTTTACATAAAACAAAAAGTAACTTTGATCTTTTGTATCATCATCAGCTTGATAAAAGTACTTCCCATCAGTTTTTATATAGTGTCCAGTTGCTAGATGCTCAGCTCCAATACTATCTGCAAACTTCATCATCTCGCCAAACTTTAAACCTCTGTTACATAAAGCACAAGGATTTGGAGTTTCGCCTTTGGCATAAGTATCCATAAATGGCTGAAATACTTTTTCATTAAAAGTTTCTTGTAAGTCTAAAACATGAAGTTTCATCCCCACAAAAGCAGCAGCTTTTTTTGCACGTTCAAGGTGGATTTCATGATAGTTTGGTTTTGAGTGAAGCTTCATATAAAGTCCTTCAACTTCATAGCCATCTCGCTTTAACAAAAGGGCTGAGACAGTGGAATCAACTCCTCCGCTCATACCTACTAATACTTTTTTTTTCATTTTACTTATCTTGTTTTATTTTTTTCTCTATACAAAACTCATGAAGAGATTTGTAATAAGTGGAGTCTTCAAGCCCAACATTTTTGAGCATTTCCATCTGCTTAAAAAGTGATTGTTCTATCTCTTTTACAACAACTTTTAAGTCATCTGTAAGAGTAATAATATCTATATCACCTTTATCAATCATCCCACTACCAACGAGCTTATCTTCTATAAACTTCATAAGCGGTTGAAAAAAATCAACTCCAACCACAAAGACTCTAACACCCGTTATTTTTTTAGTTTGTATAAGAGTTAGTGCTTCAAAAAGCTCATCAAGGGTTCCATAACCACCTGGGAAAATCACATAAGCCATAGAGTACTTTACAAGCATAACTTTTCTTGAGAAAAAGTAGTCAAACCTCAACTCTGTAGTGGTATATGGATTTGCAATTTGCTCAAATGGTAGATCGATATTAAGGCCTATTGACTCAACATTTTTATGTTTAAAAGCACCTCTATTGGCAGCTTCCATAATGCCTCCTCCACCACCTGTCATGATGTTAAAACCTCTTGAACCGAGCATTGATGCTACTTTTTGTGCTTTCTTATAAGAGGTTGCATTTTGTTTTGTTCTTGCACTACCAAAGATAGTTACAGTTGGACCTAGTTCACCTAAGTCATCATAACCCTTTACAAAGTCAGCTAGTATTCTAAAAGCACTCCAAGCATCAGCTGATTTTATATCTTTTAAATATTTTTTTGTTATTTCATTTTTTTTGGATCTCAATTTACGCCTTTAACTTGTTTAATCTATCTCTTTTTGAGCCTATTGTTTTTATCTGAACACCAAAGTTTCCATCTATAATCACAACTTCGCCTTGAGCTATTACATGATTATCAACTAAGATATCAAGTGGGTCATTTGCTAGTTGATTAAGCTCTATAACTGAACCGATATCCATATTTAAAACATCTTTAAGTAGCATCTTTTTCTTTCCAATTCTTACACGAACAGGAAGTTTAACATCCATGATAAGAGAGATATTATTCATCTCATCAGAGTTAAGCTTTACTCCAGAAGAGTTGCAATTTTGCAAAGAATTTTCTTCAAATTGGCTTGAGCTTTCTTGCGGCTTATCTTTTTTACCATCAAGAGAGTTACGAAGTTTCTCATCTATGATAAACATAAATAGAGAATTCAAATCACCTATATTGAACTTATAAACATACATTTTGCTGTAATCTTCTAGGCTAATCTCACTATTATCTGAGACGAACTCTATATCATCTACCTTAAAAGAGAGTATTGGTATCTCTTTTTGTGCCGAAAGACTATTTGCAATGGCACCAAATATATTTGAAACTATCTCTTTTGAAGCGTCTAAATCATCTTCACTCACATCTTCTCTATCACTTGCATCTTCACCCATCATCATATCAGAAAGTGATGCAGCTAAGTTTGGAGTAAGTGCTACCATTGCTTTAGCAGCTACATCACCGCTAACACTTAGTTTTACTAGGACTATAGGAGGAATTATACTTGAGATAATGCTTAAATCCTGCTGCTCTTTTATCTCTAAAGTTGGTGCTTGACCAATTAAAGCTTCTACTGTTCCAACAGTCTCATCTTCAAATAGTTTCATAAAATTAGTCATCTATTCTTTCCTCTTTTGTTTTTTCTTCACCATGCACTATATCTCTAACTCCAGAGATTTTCTCATGTCTTAAGTTTTCAAAGTTTTCTAGTGCGCGTTTGACCGCATCTTTTTCTGTATCTATCATCTGCGTAACTTGGATAGATTTTCTAAATCTTCGAAGCCCTATCTCTCCTCTAAATCTATCTTTTCCATCAATACTCACAGTTACAACATCATCAGCTGGACTTGAGAGCCTAACAACATCCCCAACTTGAAGATCTAAAACATCTCTCATAGTCAGCTCTGCATCTCCTAGGTTTGCCTCTACATTTACTTTAGCACCACCGAGAAGGACTTGAAGTTCGGTGTTTCTACTCTTTTTAGAACTTGTCTCATTTAGCATCAAGTCCCTACTTGCTAACTTTGGCAAAACGGGTTCAAGCGCAATAACTGGATAACAGATGTTCATCATCCCAGAAGAGTGACCAATAATTATCTCCATAACTACCATCACAACTATCTCATTTTGAGCAACAATTTGGACAACATTTGGGCTAGACTCTTTAGATTCAATGGCAGGAAAAACCTCCATAACAGGTCCCCATGCCTCTTTTAGAGTACTCATCATTACACGCAAGATCGTCTCAAAAAGACTTAACTCTATATCTGAGAACTCTCTATTTGCATCAAAAGGTTCGCCCTTTCCGCCCAAAAGTCGGTCAAGCATCGGAAAAGCGATAGATGGGTTTATCTCAATAATACCGCTTCCCTCTAGCGGCTTTATTGAAAAAACATTAAAACTCGTTGGACTCGGCAGTGACATCAAAAATTCACCATAGGTCATCTGATCAACCGAGTGAAGTTGTATCTCAACAATAGAGCGCATGATGGAAGAGATCTGAGATGCTAATGAGCGAGCCATCTTATCGTGAACACCGCGAAATGCACGAAGTTGTTCTTTTGAGACTCTGTTTGGTCTCTTAAAGTCATAGAGCGTTACTTGTTGATTGTGTGTAAAGGAGCTACTGCTCGTGTCATCTAAGACATCATCACCCTCATCATCAACTACATCTAGTAGCGCATCTATCTCTTCTTGTGAAAGTATATCTGCCATTTTATGCCCCTACACTCTCTCTGATTTTATGAATGACTGATTTATGAATCTGAGATATTCTAGACTCTGTAATATTTAAAATCTCGCTTATCTCTTTTAGAGTAAGCTCTTCAAAATAGTAGAGCTGTATTATCATCTGTTCTCGTTCGTTATAGTCTGCTAAAACACTCTTTATCGTCTCTATCAGTTCTTCTTTTTCTATAAGAGCAAGAGCTGCTCCCTCATCTCCAACATTTAGTTGGTCATGCAGTGGCATAACTGTATATATTGTAGATGCTATCCTCGCTTCATGGATCTTCTCTACTGTCTCACCTAACAACTCTGATAGTTCTTCATCAGTCGGTTCATCTTCATTTGTTAGTCTATGCTCTTCTATGGCATAGTCTATCGCTTTAACTAGTTTTCTACTAGCACGAGATAAGATATCTAAACTTCTTAAGTAGTCAAGCATAGAGCCATAGACTCTCTTTTTTGCATATCCCCAAAAAGAGTCATTTAAACTCTCATCATATCTTCTTGCAAGTTTTATAAGTTCTTCAGTTCCTATAGCTGAGAGGTCCATATAGTCTATAGAACTCGGCAATCTCTCTTTGAGTCTAAAGGCCATAGCCTTTACAGCTGGGAGGTACTGAAGTGCGAGTTCATCTTTTTTATGTTTGATATCTTGTGTATAGGCGGAGATCATGTCTTTTGTCCTGATGAATCTTGTAAATTTATCTTCATAGCTGCATCTGTAATCTTATATACAGAATCTATAAGTTTTTCTCTTTTGTTTATCTCATTTACAAAAAGATCTAACTGTTTTTCATGAGTCTCTTTAGGAAAAAAGTAGGATTTTGCAGTAAGAGTCTTAAAATACATAGCTATTATAACATGAGAAAAAAGATAGAAAAATATTGTGATAAAAAATGTGTATAAAAGAAGCCCTTCGGCATCAAAAGATTTCAAAATTCCAAAGATGATTCCTATAAAAAACCCTTGAACTGTAAAAAAGTATACAAAATTTTCACCTAACATCTGTAACACCCCAAAAAAAAAGACTAAAAATGTTGTATTAAGCGTTTAAATAAGCCACTCAACCCACTTTCATTAGGACTAACCAGCATATTGCGTTCCAATCTAGCAGCTATTTTACTCGCGATTGCTGTTATATCGTTGTGTGGTTGTGAGTTTGGATAGACAACGCTAAATAGTTCTCTTTTTTTGATAGATGAGCTCACTTTTATGTCACTATTTATTTTTCCTAAATATTGCAAATCTAAGTTTCCGCCAATATTAGCCTTTGCAACTTTTTTGATTTTCTCAAATACGCCCTCAGCTTCTTTTTCACCTTTGACTTGATTCATTATCAAAGAGATATCATTTCTCAAAAGTGCTATTGTTTTGATAGTTGCATAAGCATCTGTAATAGCTGCTGGGTCTGGAACGGTTACAACTATAACATCATCAGCAGCGTTTATAAACATCTTGATATGATCGCCAATCCCAGCTCCCGTATCTATTATCAAAACATCAAGTTTATCAAGAACTTGTGCCTCTTGCATAAATCTTTCAAAGAGCGCTGCATCTGAGTATTTTAGTATCTCATCTCCACTCTCACCTGGGATGAGTATCAAGTTTCTTGTTATTGGTATAAGAATATCTCCAACACTAGCTTCGCCTTTTAGCACATGCAAGATATTTTTTTTGATCTTTACATTAAACATTACATCAAGATTTGCTAGACCAATATCTGCATCAAAGATTCCAACATTTAACCCATTTTGTGATAAAACATAAGCTAAATTAGAACTTATAGTACTCTTACCAACTCCACCTTTGCCACTCGTTATAGCTATAAATCTTGTCTTTTTAGATTTTTTAGCTGAGTTTGTAGCCACTAACTCTTGTAGCTTTTGAGCTTGATTGCCCATCATGCTTTACTCCTGTTAAACCCATTTAAAAGACACTCGACTAAAAAGTCGCTACTTGCGCAAACTAAGTCTTCTGGGACTTCTTGTCCGACTGAAAAGTAGCTAATAGGACTCTTTGTCTCATAAGCAAGCGAGAAAATATTACCAAAGCCTCTAGTCTCATCAAGTTTTGTAAACATTACAGTATCTATATTTAAGCTAGCAAAATTTTCATAAGTAGCCTTGAGATCTTCATACTTGATGGAGCTTGGCATTACAAGAACTACATCTACACTATATTCTGTATCATTAGCTTCAAGGCACTCGTATATCTTGGAGATTTTTCCCTTATCATAAGGGCTAGAACCCATTGTGTCTATAAGAATATAATCGCAATAGCGTAGAGAGTTTAAGGCGCTCGAAAACTCTGGAGGATCAACTACCGTCTCAATACCTAGCTTCATCATTCTAGCGTACTGCATCAATTGCTCAACCGCACCAATGCGGTAAGTATCTAAGACAACAAGCCCTACTTTGTATTTTTTTTGCATCAAGTATGAGTAACGAGCTGCGAGTTTTGCTATAGAAGTTGTTTTTCCAACTCCAGTTGGACCAACTAGCATGATGACTTTTTTTGTTCCAACCGTTGGAAGAGACTCCCTTCTAATCGGTATCATTTTTCTAAGCAGAGTTTGGAAGTATCTCTTTACTGTAGATGAATTTTCTCTCATCTTTGATGGCATATGTTCTAGTGTCATCTGCATGATGGCATCTAGGTGTGCTCTATCCATTCCACTTTGAGATGCTAGTCTATATATCTCGGCAAATTCTGGAGGGATTTGACTTTGCAATACTGGCGCTTTTTCATCCCAAAACATATTTTGGATAAGTTTTACTTTATCGCCTAATTTATTTATCTCATTTTTTATCTCTTTTAACTCTTTTGGTTCATAAGAAGCTTGTGGTGCCATCTTTTGAGGCGAGTATTCATAAAGAGGATCTCGTACATTTGCGATCTCTGATATTTGAGCAGCTGCGCTTGAGATATCATAAAGAACGTCTTGACTCTCCTCTTTTATAGGTCTTTGCTGATTTAGAGGTTTAGTAGCCTTTCTAGGATAAGTTGGTTGTATATCATCTTCTTCTATTCCTATTACAATCTCATAAAGAGCATCTCTTCCTAGTGCTTTTTTCTTTATCTCTCTAGTTTCTATAAGCATCCCATCGTTTCCAACTTCTAGCTTTGCTTTTTTTAGAGCCTCAGCTGGTGTGCGACCTGTAAATGTAAGTATTTTCATTTTTTTATGCCCATCAGTGGAATTGTAACACTCTCTCTCTTGGACCAACTCTCATGAGGAATGGTAAGTCTTGGAGTTTTTATAACTCTATTGTCAAAAAAGATAATATCCAAATCTAATGTCCTTGGAGCATTTGCAAAACTTCGTTTGCGTGCAAATTTTTTCTCTACTCTATGTAAGTAATCTAAGAAAACCAGAGGTTGCATACTTACTTTTAGTACAATGATTGAGTTTAAAAAATCATCTTGATTCGTATAACCAAAAGGAGGATTTTTCAAAATCAATGAAGTTTCTAAGAGTTCTACTCTTTTATCTCTTTTAAAAAACATATAAAGATGTTCAAAGCGACGCTTTACATCTCCAACATTTCCACCAATACCTACAGTCACTCTATATCTGTGAGAAGATTTTTCTCTTAGCTTTGTAGGAAAACGTAAGCCTCTAAAAGTGCTTAGACTCTCATTTAGCTTACGCTTTATATACATTTTTACTCAGCTGATTGTGCGACTTGCTGTTGCTTTTGCATCTCGTGGGCTGCTTTTATCTCATTCATGATTTGTAACATTCCAACCATTGCTAAGTGGTATCCAAAAGGACCAAAACCTACAACAGATGAAGTACAAACTGGAGCTATCATATTGTCTTTTCTAAACTCTTCACGACGGTGAATATTGCTGATATGAACTTCAATAGTTGGAAGATTCACCGCAGAGATAGCATCTCTAATAGCAATAGATGTATGAGTATATGCAGCTGCATTTATGATTATACCATCTGCATCTCCGTAACACTCTTGAACTTTGTCTACTATTTCGCCCTCTAAATTGCTTTGAAAAAACTCAATCTCCATGCCATTTTGATTTGCGAACTCTTTCATTTGTGCATGAATCTGCTCTAATTTCATTGGACCATAGATTTGTTGCTCTCTAATACCTAGCATATTTAAGTTTGGACCTTGGATAACTACTAATTTCATTTTCTACCTTTTTGTAAATCTAAAATTTCAAGAGCTTATTTTAACGAAACTATTATTAAAAAGAGTTGCACCGTTAGTAGTGCTGTTTTTTTACTATAAGATTTTCACAATCTGCAATCATCCCGTACAAATCCATCTCTCTTCCAGAGATATTACAAACATCTCTGCCCTTGGCATCTATAAAGATATATGCTTCAGATTCATGAAATTCACCTTTCATATGTTCTGAGAAGATAACATATTGTGCTTCTTCAAGTTTAGGAAATTCTAAAGATAATTTTTTAAACTTCTCACTACTCTTTAAAAGCTTTTTTATAGTTAAGATATCTCTTTGTAAACTATTTTTTAGAACATCTGGGAGTTCACAAAACTCTTCTTCTAAGTTTTCAAACTTAACAAATTCCTTCATGGAAATCTCCTTTTTTACACTTACTTAAAATAATAATAGATTATATCACATCCTAAACTTTGCATATTAGCGCTTTTAAGTTTTTATGAATATTTTTTATCGTAATATCTTGATAACAACAACTAATAATTTAGCCCATTAAAGAGAGATTATGACACAAAATCATTACAATGTTATTGTAGTAGGAGGTGGTGTTTCTGGATCCGCTTTATTTTACGAACTTGGTCGCTATACTAACATAAAAAGCATCTGTTTACTTGAGAAGTATGACTCGCTCTCATCACTAAACTCTAACGGCTCCGCAAATTCACAAACTATCCACTGTGGGGATATTGAAACCAACTACACCTTAGAAAAAGCCAAAAAAGTCAAAAAAACTGCCAAAATGGTTGAAAAATACTGCCTCAATAATGGCTATGAAAACAAGGTGATATTTTCACACCAAAAAATGGCCTTGGGCGTAGGATATGAAGAGGTCACATACATCAAAAACCGCTACAAAGAGTTTAAATCTCTATATCCATACTTAGAACTCTACACAAAAGAAGACTTAGCCATAATTGAGCCTGCAGTTATTTTTGATGAAGATGGAAAAGAGAGACCTGAAGATATCGTGGCTATGGGAGCAAGAGGCGAGTACACAACAGTTGACTTTAAAGCTTTAAGCGACACTTTTATAGATAACACTCTAAAGATAAAAGACAAGATAACTGATATCTTCTTTAACAACGAAGTAAAAGAGATTCAAAAGATTGGTAGCATCTATCATATACAAACGACAATGAGCCAGTTTACAGCAGACTTTGTAGTAGTAGATGCTGGGGCGCATTCACTCTTTTTAGCTCACAAAATGGGGCATGGATTAGATTTTGGATGTCTTCCAATGGCTGGGAGTTTTTATATGGCAAATCGTAAGATTTTAAATGGAAAAGTCTATATGGTGCAAAACCCAAAACTCCCATTTGCCGCACTTCATGGTGACCCAGATATCTTAGTAAATGGCTTTACAAGGTTTGGTCCAACTGCCCTAATGCTACCAAAACTAGAGAGATTCAAACCTGGCACTTATATAGATTTTTTAAAAACTCTAAGGCTAGATGCTAATGTTTTTAAAATCTTCTATGACTTACTAAAAGACTCAGATATAAGAAACTATGTGCTTAAAAACTTTATGTTTGAAGTCCCACTTATCAACAAAAAACTCTTTATCCAAGATGCAAAGAAGATAGTCCCCTCTCTAGGCGTTGATGATATCTCTTATGCTAAAGGTTTTGGTGGAGTAAGACCTCAGATTTTAGATAAGAAAAATCAAAAACTTCTTCTTGGAGAAGCTTCTATAAACACAGGAGATGGGATTATTTTCAACATGACTCCATCACCTGGTGCCACTTCTTGCTTAGGAAATGCACTTCGTGATGTAGAGCATATTTGTGAGTATTTGGGTTATGAATTTAACAAAAAACTCTTCTATGATGAGTTAGTAGAAGATAACACTAAAAAAGGAGAAGCAGATGCTAAGTAAAAAGAAACTTCTATACATAACAGATCAGCAAGAGTACTCTGAGCATGGCACAGTTGGACCGCTTTTTAAAGGTTATTTAAAAGAGTATTTAGATGTAAATATTGTCTATTTCACAAAATTTAAAAATAGTTTTCAAGAAAAAGAGAGTGATTTTGTAGTTCCAATCCAGTACAAAAAAGAGATAAGTTGCTATCTTGATTCTAAAGGCGTTGACCTCTCTTCATATGACTATGTTTTTGTTCGTAACAAGCCTGATATTCTAAAGAATATCTTAGAAAATAGACAAAAATATGGTTACAAGGTTGGTTACAGACTCTCTTTTCCTAAAAAAGAGGAGTATTATGAGGCGCAAAAAGCAAAAAACAGTGCCACACTTATAGATAGTGTAAAGAATTATTTTACAGCCCAAAGCAAGAAAAACCTCTTAGCACAGTGTGATATATTTTTGCCAACTTCTAAAGATATGGAAGATACTTTTTATGCAGATAGTGGAGTTCTTAGCTTCCCACTTCCAGTAGGTCTTGATCCAGCTAAAATAAAACCGTATAAAAGTTCATCTGGTGATAAAAGGCATTTTATATATGTTGGAACTCTAGATGCCCTAAGAGATTTTCAAAAAGTTTTAGTAGCTTTTAGTAAACTTGAGTCAAAAAATTGGCATCTAAGCATATCTACACCTGATTCAGAGTTTGCTAGAGCTGTAATAGCCAAACACCCTACTATTAATGACAAAATCAACATTTTAAAAGCTGAAACATTAGATGAACTAAGAGAGCAGATAGATACCTGTGATGTGGGGATAGCTCTACTTCCAAACATCCCAATCTACTCAACTTCTATACCTGCAAAAACTATGGACTACTACACTTGTGCAATTCCCACACTTCTAACTGACAACCCGAAAAATCGTACACTCTTTAGTGATGAAGATGCCCTATTTTGTGAATTTAAAAGTGATGAAATTGCTAAAAAACTGAACTTCATCATAGAGATGAGCCAAGAAGATATTTCTAAAATGGGACACGCTGGACAAGAAAAACTACTCCACCACAAAAGAAACTACAAGATAATGGCAAAAGAACTCTACGAAAAACTAGAGTCACTTTAATAAGCTTTTTAAAGCTTATTAACTATAATCATCCCAACTTTAAAACTAAGAAAAAACATGAAAATAATCTCTCCTAACTACATTTTAACACCAGATAAACTACTTAAAAACCAAGCTATTGCCTTTGATAAAACCATAGAAAAAATAGCACCTCTTGATGAGCTAAAAAAACTATATCCAGATGCACAGATAACAGAGCTTCAAGAAAACTCACTTATCATGCCAGGACTCATAAACTCTCATGTGCATATAGAATTTAGTGCGAACAAAACAACTCTAAGCTATGGCGACTTTATGAACTGGCTCTATAGCGTTATAGAGAACCGCCAAGAGCTTGTTGGTGGATGTGACAGCACTTGTATGGGCCAGGCGATTGAGTCTATGCTTGAGTCTGGCATCACAACATTTGGAGCTATTAGTTCGCATGGGATGGATCTTGAAGCTTGTGCATCTTCACCTCAAAATGTTGTATATTTCAATGAGCTAATTGGCTCTCAAGCTACCATGGCAGATGCTCTTTTTGCGGACTTCACCTCAAGACTAGATGCTTCTAAGAACATACAAAGAGAAGGGTTTTACCCAGCTGTGGCTATTCATTCTCCATATTCGGTTCATCCTGTTCTTATAAAAAAGGCTCTTAAAATTGTAAAAAATGAAGATTTAAAACTAACCGCCCATTTTATGGAGAGTAATGCAGAGAGAACTTGGCTTGATGAGAGCAGCGGAGAGTTTAAAGAATTTTTTAATAAGCTCTTAAAACAGAATTTAAATGTTAGTGACTCTTCTGAATTTTTAGAACACTTCAACACACACAAAACACTTTTAACTCATGCTGTAAAAACGAATGAAGATGAGCTAAACAGCATTGCATCTAATGCCCACACTATCATCCACTGCCCAATCTCAAACAGACTTCTAGGAAATGGTGCCCTTGACTTAGAAGCGCTAGATGCTAAAGGGATAAACTGGGTTTGTGCAACTGATGGGCTAAGTTCTAACTATAAACTTGACCTTTTTGAAGAGATGAAAGTAGCTCTTTTTATGCATCACAAGATGCCACTTCTTGAGCTTGCAAAAAAACTCATCCTAAGTGTGACTAAAAATGCTGCAAAAGCTTTAGGGCTAAATACTGGCGAGATAAAAGAGGGCAAAGCGGCAGATATGTTAGTACTAGATTTAGAAAAAGAACCAAATGAAGAGTTAGCAATTCATTTAATCTTACATAGATATAATATCTCCAAAATTTACATAAACGGTAACTCAGCAAAAGGTTAATAATGCAGTTTTTAAAAAAGATATTTTCTCCCATAGGTGCAACTTTAAAGTTCATCCAAGAACACTTCAAAGCTATGCTTTTTCTTCTTATACTTTTTTTAGTATTTGCACCATCAAGTGAAAAAGACTTAACTCCAAATAACTTACAACAGATTAACCTAAGTGGTCCTATCATGGAAGTTTCAGAGGTTTTAGATCAGATTGAAAAAGCAGAATCAAATAACAATATAAAAGGTGTCTTACTTGTAGTTGACTCACCTGGTGGAGCAGTCTCCCCCTCTATCGAGATAGCTTATGCTATAAAAAGACTAAAAGAGAAAAAACCAGTAATCGTTTATGCAAGTGGAACTCTAGCGAGTGGAAGCTACTACGCTAGCATCTGGGCAGATGAAATCATTGCAAATCCTGGTTCTATGGTTGGTAGCATCGGTGTTATTATGCAAGGAGCAAACTTTAGTGAACTTATGGACAAGGTTGGCGTAAAGACTCAAAGTGTTCAAGCTGGAAAATACAAGCAAGTCGGAACTCCAAACAGAGAGTGGGAAGCTTATGAAGTAAATGAGCTAAACAAAGTCATTCAAGGAACTTACGATATGTTTACAGAAGATGTAGCGCAGGCAAGAGGCTTAGATATCAACAAAAGAGATATCTTTGCAAACGCACATATCTTTACAGCATCTCAAGCAAAAGAAGTTGGCTTAGTTGATTCTCTTGGAGTTAGTTATGACGCAAAGATAAGACTTGTAAAACTAAGTGGTGTAGCAAATCCTATATGGAACAAAGAGGATAAGTTTGATAAGTTTATGAAGAAGCTAACTGCATCTACTGCCGTTATGATTCACACTTATTTTCCGTCTATAGTTTTGAAATAAAGGTAAAATTTTCAAGCCATATCTACGAGGTTAGAAACCTCGCTTCCAAAGAGATGTGTAACTTTGAAGTTGCCATGGCTTTAGGAAGCGAGGCTTTAGCCTCACCTATTTTGAGACTCTCTTTACTTTTTGCTCGCAAAAAGTAAGCAAAAACTCTTGCAACGGCTTCGAGCCTCACTAAGTGAGGTTCCCAAAAGATAGCAAACAAATCCCTAAAAATCCAAAACTCACTTCGTTCAAACAGTTGGATTTTCTTTACGGTATCTATTTACTATCTTTTGGCTCTGCAGATGTTGCAACTGACGCATTACTTTTTAAGTGTTTGTATTAGATTTAACAACAATAGAACCACAAACTCAAAGCTATCAAAGTGTGTTAGTATTTATGTCACTTTGGATTTTAGCTTTTTTGACCGAGCGTAGTCGTAAAGAAAATGCAACTGT
>JAVEST010000167.1:0-3385 GCA_034006465.1 Sulfurimonas sp.
TATCTTAAGTTTTCAAAAGGTGCAGTTACAACTGCATGACGAGTAACACTGTATGGAACTAGTGCTGCTGCACGAGCGCGTTTTACAACTGCTGCTATCATATCTTGGTGACGTTTACAGTTTCCTGTAAGACGACGAGGCATAATTTTATAACGCTCTGAAAGAGAGAAACGAAGTGCTCCTACATCTTTGTAGTCCATAAAATCAATTTTTGATTCACAATATTTACAATATCTTTTTTTGTATTTTCTTTTTTCAGCCATGGTATTTTCCTTAATGTTATTTATTTACTAAAACGGAATTTCATCTTCATCTATATCTATTTCAGGTATAGAATCACTGCTTGGCATCTGGCGACTTTGGGTGTTTGCTTTATTTTGCCCATAGCCATTTGCCCCACCTTGAGGTTGATAACTTTGCTGCTGCGGCTCATTGTTGTAACTTTGTTGTTGGCTTGGTTGCTGATAGCTTTGAGCTTGTTGGCCACCTTGGTTATAGCTTTGCGCACTATTTTGCGTTGGAGCTTGATAACCGCCACCACCTTGAGAGTCACCTTTTGAGTCTAGCATCTGCATAGTTTCAACTATCACAGAGTGTTTTGAGCGTTTTTGTCCATTTTGATCGCTCCATTGCTCAAAGTTAAGTCTTCCCTCGACTAAGATTTTACTTCCTTTACGGAGATACTGGTTAGCAATCTCTGCACTTCTAGCAAAAAATGTGATATCTACAAAACATACTTCCTCTTTCTTTTCACCATTAGCGGTGAATTTTCGGCTAGTAGCGATTGCAGTTTTTGCAATACCCATACCAGCTTGAGAGTATCTGAGTTCTATATCACGAGTTAAGTTTCCGACTAATATAACTTTGTTAAACATGAGCTTTCCTTCTTTTTTAGTGCTTTTTTTAGACTACTCTTGTGTTGTTGAGCTTTCTTCTGTAGTAGCAACTTCTTCTTGTGCAGGCTCTTCATTAGCTTCAGGAGCTTCTTCTTTAGCTGGAGCATCTGCTTTTTTCTTTGCTTTTTCAACTAGATGATTCCATGCAGCTATTTCACGATTTGTATCGTACTTGATAGTTACAAAACGAAGTAGATCTTCATTGATACGAAAGCGTCTTTCGATTTCGCTGATTGCAGCTGGTGCAACTGAGTAATAAATAACATGGAAATATCCACGCTCATTTTTGTTTATAGGGTATGCTAGTTTTCTCATCCCCATAGCGTCTGTAGTAGCTATAGTGCCACCGTTTGAAGTGATAGTCTCTTCAATAGCACTAATGCTACTTTGAATCTCTTCAGCTGTAAATGTTGGTTTAATGATAACTAAGTTTTCGTAGTTTCTCATAGAGTATAATCTCCTTTTGGTATGTGCCGTAACGGCGTTGTTTCCCTTTCGGATATGTATATATCGCAACTTCTGCGATACAAAGAGAAAGGAACGGGAGATTATACAGAAAAGTTGCTTAAAAAAAACTAGCTTCTATTTTTATGGCAATTTGTCATAACTATTTTGTTTTTTTAGTTTTTTGGATATAGTAAGGAAAATTTTTAAGAATGGTTTTATATGGCAAAAAGAAAAAAAAAGCAGACAAATAGTAGCAAAATCTTAACATATTTAGCGTGGTTTTTAACGGCAATAGCTCTTATCGTAAGCTCTTTAGTTGGAGGTTATTATATAGGTTATGAAGAAGCAAAAAATGATATAGAACAACAATCTGAGATTCAGAAAAAAAAGAGACTCTCATTGCTAAAAAAAGCTCAAGAAATTAGTGTAAAAAAAGATGAAAAAAGTGTAAATACAAGACTAAAAAATGTATTAGATAAAGAGAGTAAAAAAAGTGCTGGAGCAGCTACTCATGAGTATGGAGATGCAACTCTTCCAAAGCCACCAGAGCCTATACAAAGAGAAGTTAAAAAAACAGTTGCAAAACCAAAATTAGCAATTATTATAGATGATGTTAGTGTAAACTCACATGTTAGAGCTATAAAAAGCTTGGATCTCCCTTTGACAATGTCGTTTTTACCACCTAGCAAATTTCGCCCAAACTCAGCAATACTTGCACAAAAAGAGAATTTTTATATGGTGCATCTTCCCATGGAAGCGCAAAGTTTTAGCGCAGAAGAACCTATGACTCTTAGAGTTAGTGACTCAGATGCAAAGATACAAAGTAGGATAAGAGCTATAAAAGAAGCCTTTCCTAGAGTCTCTTACATAAATAACCATACTGGAAGTAAGTTCACTTCAGATGAGATGGCGATGAATCGCCTTATCTACGCACTAAAAGCGCAAAATATTCACTTTATAGATAGCAGAACTACAGCCGATACAAAAGCACCAAAAGTTATGAAAAACTTTGGTTTAGAGTATGTCTCAAGAGATATCTTTTTAGACCATGATATGGATAAAGAGTCTGTTAAAGAGCAGATTAAAAAAGCCATAAAAGTAGCAAAAACTCATGGAACTGCAATAGCAATAGGCCATCCCCATGCAAATACTCTTGCAGCGCTGAGAGAGTCTAAGCATCTCTTTAAAGATGTGGAACTAGTCTATGTAGATAAGCTTTACTAGATGCAAGAGTTACAAGAGAAGATACCAGAACTTGCTGTAATGAAGAGCTATCCAAAAGAGCTTTTCTTTAGTGGAGATACTTCTCTTTTAAAACGAAAAAAAGTCTCAATAGTTGGAAGCAGAAAACCATCAAAATACTCAAGGTTACTAACTCATCAAATAGCATCACAACTTTCAAAAAATGGAGTTTGTGTAGTTAGTGGAGGAGCTATGGGCATAGATGCCATAGCACATAAAGCAGCAGGTGAAGCAAATACCATCTCAGTTTTGCCTTGTGGCATTAACTTAAAGTATCCAGCTATAAACAAAAATCTTCTTTGTGAGATAGAAAAACAGGGCTTACTTCTTAGTCAATTTAAAAAAGATTTCAAAGCAACGCCATGGAGTTTTGTGGTGAGAAATGAACTTGTTGTAGCCTTGGGAGATGTCTTAGTCGTAGCAGAAGCCGAGCTTGATAGTGGAAGCATGAGAAGTGTTGAGTTTGCACTAAAGATGGGCAAAGAGATCTATGTACTTCCTCATAGAGTAGGCGAAAGTAGCGCTACAAATGAGCTTTTAAAACAAAACAAAGCAAAAGCTATATTTGATATAGAAGAGTTTGCATCTAGATATGTAGATGCAAAGCAAGAGATTCAAACAGATGACTTTTTAGAATTTTGCAAATTGGGCCCAACATACGATGAGGCACAAAGAAAGTTTCCAAATAGAGTCTTTGAAGCGGAGCTTGGTGGAGATATAGTTATACAAAATGGCATAGTTCTCTTAAGATAAAACCTTAAAGAGCAGTTACCATTCAAACTGAAAAGTTGTATGAACTA
>JAVEST010000068.1:0-10222 GCA_034006465.1 Sulfurimonas sp.
TAGGCGAAGCTAAAGCATCGCTTCCGAATTATTTCACAGTCTCTCCTGAGGTGCAACAGATATTAAAACTTATAGCTAACTATAAATCTATGCTCGTTCCAACTAGTTGTTTCACCAATTGTGTTTACATTAAAGTCTCTTGCGTAGTTTCCGCGAAGACGAAGTTGTAAATTTTTAACAAAACCTGTGTTATAAATCAGATCAAAACCACTTTCACTAGCATCATTATGGGTATAACCGTTGTACTTGTCCATATCATAGTTTGCATAGTATAGTGCGGTTGTGAAGTCTGGCCCAAATGCTTTGAAATTGTATGAAGCAGCTATTTTATACGCTTTTGTTCCTGCTAAAAATTGATGACGAGTTACCATACCTTGAGTATATGCTGGCATCCCACCCCATGGAGAAGCAATAGCATTTGCATAAGCTGCATCACCTGCAGAGTTTGCACCTGTTTGCGAATATGCTACGAAAGCTGTAAAGTTTTCTATAGATGCTCCAGCTTTAGCACCCCAATATGTACTATCTAGCTTACCATCGCCTCCTACTGCTTTTAGTTGTTTATCTCCAACAGAATCTTCTTTGATAAACTGAACTGCTGCAAATGGTTTAACAGAACCTAACTCCATCTTATAATCAACTTCTGCATAGAGAGCGTTTAGTATGTCGTAAGCGTAGTAATCCCAAACTTGTAATTTAAGCCCTTTGATTCCTGTATATGTAGCTGCCAATACAGATACACCATCAGTTTTTTTACCAACAGCATAGCTACCCATATTTTCAAAATCACCTACTTGATTTGAAGGATCTACAACAGAGTATCCTGAAGTCCCACTCAAAATCCCACCTGCACCATAAGCGCGACCAAATGTACCCTGAGCAAAGCGAGTTACATGAGCTGCTATTAGAGTCGTATCTGGGATATCTGTGTTGGTAACAACTACTGCTTCAAAGAGGTTTGGAAGCATTCTAGCATCGTCAGATCCTGCCATTGGAGTATCTAGCTTTTGACGACCTATCTTTATAGTTGTCTTAGTCCCTAAATCTTTAGCGTTATAGCCAATATAAGCTTCACCCAAAATAGAGTAACTATCATTACCTTTTCCTAAAAGTGTTGGATCAAACTTTTTACTAGTTTTATCACTTCTGTTGGCAAATCCATTTGTAGTATAAAAAGCAGCACCAAAGTTTAAACCTTTAAAGTCTGCTGTTTCATACTTTAAATGACCACCAATAGCATTTGCATTTCTTGTAAAGTCATCTGCTCCAACTTTACTATAATCCATAGCTCTTGAGATACTAAAGGCTCTAATTTCACCACTAACTTTCCCTTCACTAAACATCGTACTTAAGTCTTCAGCAGCTTGAAGGTTTGCTAAACTTAAAAGCCCAATTGTCATTAGACTTAATGTTATATGCTTTTTCATACATCTTCCCTTTGTGATTTTTTTACTCTCGTATACTAAAGAAGAAAAATAGCATGAACATAGCATGATAAAAATTTTAGGCAAATATGACTAAATTCTTTTTTTTTGAGTAGATTTGTAACTTTTAAATATTTACTCTAGCTTAAACAAATAACCGCACTATAAATTTTCCTAATATTCTTAATATACTAGACTATAATCTTTTTAAATATTTAAAATTATCTAATGGATAAAAATGATGAAAGAATTTATAAATGCTTACAGAACGCAGAAGATCAGTGTTGACTCTTTTTTAAAAACGTTTATAGGTAGCCTTCCTAAAAATTATATTGATAACCCTTTAGAGATTGTAAAGAAAAATCGCTTTATACAGTTAGTATATGGAGTTGATTTAAACTTTAAGCAGGCTACCCCTGTTGTCTCAAGAAAAGAGTCTGACTCCTCTCAGCTTGGAAATGATAAGAGTCACTACTTTATGAAACTTCAACTTGATAATGATGATATTTATATCTCAAACCCTTATATCCATCACAAAACAGGAAAGGCTAGTATTAGTCTTGTTCAGCTTGTTGGTTCTACTTACTGTGTTTTTGACGTAAACCTTATACATCTTTTAGAAGATTTAAAACTTATAGAATATAACAGTGCTCATGACAAAATAAAAAGAATAGTCTACTTTTTTGGCTCTACTATGCTCGCCCTTGTTTCGATTGCGCTTATTTCTTATGGCGGGTATATATTTTTTGCACTACTTTTTTCACTCTCAAGTTCAGATTTTCTACATGATGTATTTACTTCTATCATCTCTATGACGCTGGGTCTTGCCATCTATGATCTTGCAAAGCAGATCTTTGAACATGAGGTTATTTATCAATCTTTTCATCAGACAGAGGACAAACAGTACAAGGTTCTTGGGAAATTTCTAATCTCTATTATTATTGCTCTTTCAATCGAAACACTAATGGTGGTTTTTAAGATAGCTCTAGATGACACTTCAAAGATGGTAAATGCTTTTTATCTACTAATTGGTACAACTATTATGCTCGTAGGACTTGGTTACTTTTACAAAACCATTCAAGAATCAACCTCAAAAGATGACTGTTAAGGTTGCTCTGTTTGCATGCTTATTTTTTTGCATCTCTTGAAGTTGTTTTTTTCTTCTTTGTAACCCTTTTTACTTCGGGCTTTTTATGTTCGCTCTTTAGTTTTAGCTCATCTTGATCTTTTCGTCTTATAGTAGGATCAGGCTCAAAACCCTCAACTGTCTCTTGAGGTATTTTTTGACCAATGAGGCGTTCTATATCTTTCATGTCATACTTCTCATAAATATCTAAAAGCGAAATAGCTTCTCCCTCTCGACCTGCTCTTCCTGTTCTTCCAACTCTGTGAACATAGTCTTCTGGGATTGAAGGGAGTTCGTAGTTTATAACATATGGAAGCTCTTCAATATCAAGCCCACGAGATGCTATATCTGTAGCTATAAGAACTTTTATCGCACCCTCTTTAAATTGCGTTAGCGTTTTTAATCTGTTTGCTTGCGTTTTATCTCCATGAATAACTCCACACTTTAAACCATCTTTTTTAAGTTCAATAAAAAGCGCATCAGCACTCACTTTTGTTCTTGTAAAGACTAGAACCTGTGGGAAGTTTCTTGAGCCAATTAGGTAGGCTAATAGCTGTGCTTTTTTGTCAGCATCTACCATATATGCCACTTGGTTTATAGTGTCAACTGTAGTGTTTTTCTTAGATGTTTCTATAAAGGCTGGTTTTGTTAATATCTGCTTTGAGAGTTTTCTAACTTTGTCGCTATAAGTAGCTGAAAAAAGTAGGCTTTGATGTCTCTTTGGAAGTTTTAGGTGGATTTTTCTTATCTCTTTTGAAAAGCCCATATCTAACATTCTATCAGCTTCATCGACGACAAAAACTACAATATCAGATAGACTCATCCCACTCTCCATAAGTTCCATAAAACGCCCAGGAGTCCCTACAACAATATCAACTCCACTCTTAAGAGAGGTTCTTTGTGCTTCTATGTCTTTTCCACCTACTATTACGGCACTCTTTATGTTCATGTATTTTGAGTAATTTAGTATATCTTGATGGATTTGGATGGATAGTTCACGAGTAGGAGAGAGAATAACTGCTCTTATACCTTTGCCCTCATCTTCTCTTGCATTTCTAAGTTTTTGCAAAATTGGAAGAGCAAAAGCTGCAGTTTTGCCTGTTCCTGTTTGTGCAGTTGCAAAAATGTCGCTCTTTGCTTGTACCAAAGGTATAGCTCTTTTTTGTATTAAAGTCGGCTCTTTATAGCCTAACTCTTTTATTGCTTGAAGAAGTGGCTTTATAAGTCCTAATTTTTCAAATGACATCTTTTGTAACCTTATGTGAATATAAATCTGATTTTAGCATATTATTAAGCAAATAAACTTTTTATTTATTTTAAATTAGAGTATGATGATAGACTTTATCTATAATCCAAAGGGGTTTTAAAGCTTTATGTCTAAACAAACAACCTATAAAAAAATCACTGCTAAAATCATCCTTACAACCCTTTTCTTAACTCTAAGCGCAGCGTATATTTATAGTGAGTTTATGAAAAAAAGTGCAATCTCTAACTTGGCGCAGATAGATGCTAAAAAGAGCAGTAGACTTGTTTTTGAAACACTCTATACTGGTATGCAGATGGGTTGGAGCAAAGATGATATACAAAACATAATCACAAGACTAAACTCCATTGAAGAAAATATGAAAGTAAATGCTTATAGGTCAACCTTAGTTGATGATCTTTATGGAGGGATTGAAAAAGATAAGCTAGCCATAAAAGCAAACCAAAACCTCCAAAAAGCCATGCAAGGAGTTGAGATTTTAGATGCCTCTAGCTCAGAAATCATAAACTACTACTATCCTGTTATTGCAAAGGCTGAGTGTTTAAGATGCCATGCAAATGCAAAAAAAGAGGACATTTTAGGAGTTATAAATATCTCCTTTCCAACAACTAACTTAAAGATATCACTCACCCAAATGATAAACTTTTTCATACTCTTTATAGTTGTTTTTTCACTTATAATCTTCTTATCAATCTTCATAGAACTTGATACACTTCTTATAAAACCTATAAGAAATTTCTCAGATATGATAAAGAGCATCACTATTTCTAAAGATATTACAAAGAGAGTTGAAGTAAATGACAATATTGAGGAACTTGACTCTATAAAAGGGATATTTAACTCTATGCTTGACTCCATAGAGCGCCAATTTTACTATGATAATTTAACCTCACTTCAAAACAGAAGAAAGCTTACAGAGGCTCTAGAGATTAGGAAACACTCTTTTTTGATGATTATAAATATAGACTCTTTTCAAGAGATGAATGATCTTTATGGAGAAGAAGCGGGAGATAAGCTTCTAAAAGAATTTGCTAGCTTTTTACAAAGACTTATACCACGAGAAGAAAACCTTTATAGACTTCATGCAGACGAGTTTGCTTATCTATGTAGAGCTAGTGTTGACATAAAAGATTTTTTAACCTTTGCAGAGCTTATCAGCGAAAAAATCTCAAGAGAGCTTTTTCTTGTTGGACCAGAACAAGAGGTAAGCCTTAGTGCTACTATTGGTATGTCCCATGGATCTGAGATGCTTCTTGTAAATGCAGATACTGCTTTAGTTGTAGCAAAGAAAAATAAGAAACACTTTTTACTCTACGATGAATCTATGGCTATGTCAAAGATTTATGAAAAAAATGTAATTTGGACAAAAAAACTAAAAGCCGCCATAGATGAAGATAGGGTCGAACCTCTATTTCAGCCTATAGTAGATGTAAAAACTCAAAAAATAGTAAAGTACGAGTCTCTAATGCGTATAGTTGATGAAGATGGTAGCTATATAGCCCCTTTTCACTTTTTAGAACTTGCTAAGAAAAATAAGCTCTATCCTCAACTCACTAAGATTATGATAGAAAAAACATTTGATAAGTTTAGAAATTCTTCCTATCTTGTATCTATAAATATCTCCGTTGAAGATATACTAAATAGAGATATTCATAATCTTATACTTGAAAAACTCTCCTCTTATAAAATGGGAGATAGAGTTGTTTTTGAGCTTATCGAGTCTGAGGGTATTGAGAATTTTGAAGAAGTTATCAAGTTTATCAACGAAGTAAAGTCCTATGATGCTAAAGTCTCTATTGATGATTTTGGAACAGGTTATTCTAACTTTGAGTATCTTATGAAACTAAAAGTTGACTACATTAAGATTGATGGTTCTATGATAAAAACCATAGACACAAACAAAGACTCGGAACTTATCACTCAAACCATAGTAAACTTTGCTAAAAAGATGAAGATAAAAACCGTAGCTGAGTTTGTCTACTCAAAAAATGTTTTTGATAAAGTAGCAGAACTTGATGTTGATTTCGCGCAAGGTTACTATTTTGGAGAGCCTTGTAAATATATAGAAAACGAGTCTTAAATACCTTATAATCTTACAAAATTTGTTTTCTAAAAAAACTTAGTTTTAGTGCACAATATCAATTGGACCTTCTGTTTAATCTATAAACTAGATTCCGTGTCAAGCACTAAATGATGGAACATGCATCATCTTGAATAAACAAACTGTCATCCTGAACTTGATTCAGGATCCAACTTATAACTCTTCAGAGCATTCAATAAATTATCCAAATTGTAAGCTCTATAAGATATAATTTCATCACTTAAAAAACGAGTAATATTATGGTTAGAAAAAATCTTAAAAAAATCTCAAGAAGCCAAAAGCTAAAAGAGTTTATCAAAAAGTACAAGGTTCCATCAGAGTACTTATCTACGAACAGGAAGATGGTCTCAAAGGCAGTTCTTATCGGTATGTTTATAGCTTTTATACCTATGCCTATGCAGATGCTACTAGTCATCGCAATGATGCCTTTTTTTAAGTTCAATGTACCCATAGGTCTTGCTATGTGTTGGCTAAGTAACCCTTTTACTATGCCACCGATGTACTATATGGAGTATCTAACTGGTTCATTTTTTCTAGGGAGTAAACCGCTTGAAGTTGAGATGACTCTTGATTGGTTTAGTAGCAATATAGATGCTATATTTATAGATCTCTATGTTGGGGCTTTTTTCTACTCTATTGTAGGTTCGCTCTCTGCTTACTTTTTAGTAAACTATTTTTGGAGAGGCTCAGTTGAGAGAGATAAAAAACTCCACAGAAACGATAGAAAGTCTTAAAGTATTTTAATGCCTAAAAACCCAGAACATGTTCGCGGTTACAGAAACTTTCATTTTTGTAGGAACCACGAACTTGTTCGAGACTAGTGTGTATTTTAAGAATTATAAGGTTTGTTTAGCTTTTTTATAGTAGTAAAACCATGCAATTACGCCAACTAAACTCATAGTAAGACTCATAACTTGACCTTGAGTAATGGCTCCACAACAGATATAGCCTATCTGAGCATCAGGAGCTCTATAAATCTCTGCAATAGCCCTAAAGATGCCATAACTAATAGCATAGACTAAAATCAACTCTCCGCTAAATTTTTGGTATCTTCTATATATATAAACAACGATAAAGACGCCAAAACCCTCTAAGATAGCTTCATATAGTTGTGATGGATGACGAAGCACACCATCTACTAAAATCCCCCAGCTAATATCAGTCTCACGTCCCACTAGCTCTTGGTTTAAGAAGTTACCGATGCGACCAAAAACAAAGGCCAAAGGAACACTAAGAGCTACTAAATCCATAATGCGGCCAAATGGCATCTTATGTTTTTTAGAATAGAGATAAGAACTAATTAAAAAGCCAATAATAGCACCATGATAGCTCATACCACGAATCCCAACAAACTCACCGTTAGCAAATGGATTGAAGATTTGCCACGGATGTGAGAGATAGTAGAGAGTTTGTGTATCATAAAAGAGGATGTAACCGAGTCTTGCACCCAAAATTACACCGATTTCTACATAGATAAAATAGTTATCAATCCCCTTAAATTCTAACTTATCTCTCTTTATAAAGTACTTTCCGATGTACAAAGCACTCACAAGTGCTAAGACATACATGATGCCATACCAGTGAACTGGAAAAGAGAAGATGCTAAAGGCTACAGGGTTAAAACTCTCATAGATGTTGTTCCACGCATTCATCTACTTTCTTAGTGCCTCTGCTATGAGCTCTATAGGGTTTTTAAAAACTGTTTTTACATCTGCATAACCCATAGATGCGTTTATCTGCATCCTACAAGCACTACACTCAGCGCTAACTACATCTGCTTGTGTCTCTTTTATCATCGCAGCTTTTGGAGCGCCGGCAGCTTTAGCGAAGTGATACTTCTCAGTCTGCATAGTCACTCCGCCAAAACCACAGCATCTATCTGGATCACTCATCTCAACGATGTTATAGTTTTTACTAATTAGGTTTCTAGGCTCTAAGTATAAGCCTTGCATCTTCTTAGCATGGCATGGATCGTGATATGTAACTATACGAGTATCTTTCTTTTTACTCTTTAAGAGTTGCTCTAAGTGTGTGTGGTGTTGAAGCCACTCTGTAGCCATAAAGATTTTACTTCTAATTGCGATAGCTCTTGCCTTCCACTCTGGCTGATCATGAAAATAGTGCTCATAGTCGATTTTTAGCATCGCAGAGCAAGTTGCTTCTGGAACTATAATAGCTTCAACATCTTTAGCGAAACTCTCAAAATACTCAATGTTAAACTTAGCATTATAATCAACCGTGTCAAAATCACCTGTAAAGTATGCAGGAGCAGAACAGCACTTTTGGTCTTTTGCAAGAAAGGCATCTATCTCAAGAGTCTTAAGAATATAGAGCAGATCATCGCCTATACTTTTGTAGTTATAGTTAGCCAAACATCCTATAAAAATAGCCACTTTTCTTTTTCCACCATTTGAGATATTCTCAGGATATGAGTTTAAAAATGATGTTTTTGTTAGACTCGGAAAAAGTCTATCAACTTTAAGCATCGGCAAGTTAAAGCGTGAGTGCATAGAGTCTATATCAGCTCTTATCTTAAAACCACAAGTTTGAAAAACCCAGCCGAGCTTAAAAGCTATGTCATTCATCCAGCGATGACGAAGGAGTAAAAAGAATAGTTTCTTATACCACGCTATGCCAAACTTTTTAGCAATATCTGAACGAACTTGTTCTATGACCATATCTGTTGGAAGTGATTTTGGGCAGACTTCAACGCAAGCTGTACATAAAAAACAGCTCTCAAAGATATCTTTAGCGTTTTTATCGAGCTCTAAATTTCCTCTTTGATAAGCGCCTAAAAGATCTAAAAAACCACGCGGAGAAGTTACCTCATCAGGGTTTACATTGTAAATGGTACAGACTGGGATACACTTTGCACACTTTATGCACTCATCAGTAACGCCTCTGAAATTAAAAATATCTTGAGCAGTTTTTGCCATTTTTTACACCGTTTTAGAAAATGTTTTAGAGTTTGCGGCATGCTTTTTCATATAAGCATCAAAAGGCATCGCAATATTTCTTATAAGAAGAGTTCCTGTTTGACTACACTCAATGAAATTTTCATCCATACTTAGCAAATCATCATCTCTAAATGGTTTTAACGCTTCTATGGCATCTGCAAAATAACTCTTAAACTCTATATTAAAGAGCTTCTCAAATCTTTTTATATCTAGTTTGAAGTTACTCATAAGTTCCATGATGACATATTGTCTAATCTTATCATCCTCGTTTAAAACCACACCTCTCTCAAAAGGAAGTCGCCCAGCATCTATAGCCTCTTCATACTCGCCCATCACCTTAAAGTTTTGGTTATAACTATCAACGCCCTCGCCTATAGAAGTAAGCCCTACTCCGATTAAGTCCGCTCCGCCTTTAGTTGTGTAGCCTTGAAAGTTTCTATGAAGCTCGCCTTTTTCTATGGCTTTAAAAAGCTCATCTTTTGGTTTTGCAAAGTGATCCATTCCTATCATTTTATATCCATGAGAAGTTAAAAAATCTATAGTATATTGCATGATTTTTAACTTTTCATCAGGAAGAGGAAGAGTTGTCTCATCTATCTTTCTCATAGTCTTTTTAAGCCATGGAACATGAGCGTAGTTAAAGACTGCAAATCTATCAGGATCTAGCGTTAGGGCTAAGTCTAGCGTCTCTTTAAAAGTCTCTAGTGACTGGTATGGAAGTCCATAAATAAGGTCAACATTGACTGAAAGCATATTGTACTTTCTTGCCAAGTCCATCGCATCTTTTGTTATAGAGTATGGTTGAATTCTATGAACTGCAGCTTGAACTTTTTCGTTAAAGTCTTGGATGCCAAAACTTACACGGTTAAATCCAGCCTCACTCATCACTCGCATCTGATCCTCATCTATATGACGAGGATCTATCTCACAGCTTATCTCAGCATCTGCGCGGAAGTTAGGAAAATAAGACTTTATCTCTGCAATTATCTCTTTGAGTTGTGCTGCACTAAAAAAAGTTGGAGTTCCACCACCAAAGTGCATCTGAAGAACTTCACGAGAACAATCAAGATGTTTAGAGAGGATATTTAGCTCTCTTTTTAAGTAGTCCATATAGCGAATCATCTTATCTTCTTTAGAAGTAAAAACAACATTACAGCCACAAAAATAGCAGGCATTTCTACAAAAAGGAAGGTGAAAATATAGACTTATGGGACGAGCTGAGTCTTGTGACTCTAACTTTTTTATATACTCATCATATCCATAAGCATCACTAAACTCTAAAGCAGTTGGATAGCTTGTATAGCGGGGTCCTGGCTTTGAGTACTTTAAAAATTTTGAAAAATCTAACAT
>JAVEST010000064.1:0-10874 GCA_034006465.1 Sulfurimonas sp.
TACGCCACATTTGCGGCAAGCGAGTCTTGAAAGATATAGATGCGCTGGCTCACAAGTGAGATGTGATGCTTTAGTGAGTCTTGGTTGTACTCTTTTATGTTTTTAGCATTTACTAAAATCTCTCCCTCATCTGCATCGTAAAAGCGAAGGAGCATATTTATAAAGGTAGATTTCCCTCCACCACTATCTCCAACTAGAGCGATATTTTCGCCTTGTTTTATAGAGACACTAACATTATTTAAAGCATGTACATCTTCGTATCTCAAATACACATTTTTAAACTCTATCTCTGTTATATCTTCTTCTAAAAGTTTTTGACCGTCTATGATTTTATTTTGAGTATCAAGTATTTCAAAGACTCTCTCACTAGCGGCTAGTGCATCTTGTATACGTCTATATATGGAGCTGATGCGGCGAATGGGTTGAAATACAAGTCCAACTGCTGTTAGAAATGCGGTAAACTCTCCAACACTCATCTGCCCACTATAAACCTCTCTACCACCAACAAAGATAACCATTGCAAGTCCAGCCGCACCGATAATCTCCATCATTGGCGAGACTATCTCTCCAACATATACAGCCTTCATATTTATCTTAAAAAACTTCCAGTTCTCACCACTAAAACGGTCAAGTTCATGTTTTTGTGTAGCGTTTGCTTTTATGATTTCACTTGAGTTAAAGATCTCAGTAAGGCGAGTGATTACATCTGCACTTTTTTCTTGTGAGCGGTGAGAGTATTTTTTAAGTTTTTTTGCTATTAAAATCAGAGGATATATAACTAAGGGAACAAGCACTAAAGAGTAAAAAGAAAGCATTGGGTTTAAGTATGTAACATAGGCTATAAGAGCGATAACAGTCATAGTCTCACGAAAGAGTTCTGGGAGCATATTTGAGACAAAATACTCTATGCGTCCTATATCATTTATAACCCTAGATATCAGCTCTCCACTTCTATTTTTATACAAAAAACCCATATCCATACTGATGATTTTAGCAAGAAGAATCTCTCTTAATCTTGAGACAATATGTTGACCGATATAGTTCATAAAAACCGTCTGTATATAGCGTCCTAGTGACTTTAAAATATATATAGCAGTAAGTCCAAGCGGAATGAGATATAGCATCTCCTCTTTTTTGTCGATAAACATATCATCCATCAGAGGTTTCATAATATGAGCCGTTGCAGTAGTGGCTGCCACTGTTAGTATGATGCCAAATAAGACCAAGAGATATTGAAGTTTATACTCTTTTATATAGGGCCAAAATCTCTTTAATACTATCTTCAAAAACTATCCTATTGATCGTGTGATTTTACTAAGTACTCTGTGACCGCAAGAGATGCTCTGTAGTACTCTTGGCACTCTAACTGCTCTTTTGTTATAGCTTTTTTATACTCAAAACCGCCATCTTTTGCCATTATAACACCTGCATCATTAAATCCACAATGCAAAACCTCGTCATCAAGTAAGTTAGTCCCAATAGCTGTATATTCCCTATCATAGAGCGTTAGGTTATATAGAGTTGGAAAGATATCTTTATGTGAAGATGCAAGAGTTGTGTCTATCTCTTTAGTGGGCCTTAGATCTTCTGGCAGATAGATATAAAATGGGATAGTTTTTGTTTGAGTGAAGTGATTATCATATCTCATAATACCCTCAACTGTGTTGTTATCAGCTGTAACTGCTATAACACTATTTTTAGAAAGAGGAGAGTTTTTCACATCATCCAAAAAACCACCTAGTGTATCTATAGCATAAGAGTAGTCTTTAAATCGTCTCTTAACTAAGTCCATATCTCCGCTTATGTGATCTCTTAAATCTTGTGAAATTTCAAGTGAGTTTGACTTATAATCCTTTGGAATCGTGTATGGAGGATGGTTGTTTGTAGTTAGGATAAATATAAACTGCGGAGTTGTAGCACTCTCTAGCATCTCATATACATATTTGTAGAGATACTCATCAAATACACCCCAATCATGAGATATAGCATCTAGATTTTCCCCTAAACTACTTGCAATAGCACCTTTGCCATGAGTGGTATCAAAACCTTGTCTTGACATAAAACTGCCTACATTTCTCCAAGATAGGTCTCCTCCATATATAAAATTAGTTTCATAACCAGCATCTTTATATACTTTTGCGCTTGCTTGCGAAAATTGTGTATTTAAGTAGCCACTTTGTGCAAAAGATGTTGAGTTTGGACGAGCTGTAATATTTAGTAAAAGTGGCTCTAGGGAGACTACAGTTCCATTAGAGCTAGAGATAAAAGAGGTAAAGAGAATATCTTCATCGAAGTGCTTTTTTAGCCTTCCCATCACATTAAAACTCTCACTTTGGTAGTCAAGCAACGGCATCCCAAAACTCTCAACCATAACAACTACAACATGAGGAAGTCTATTCTTTAGATGCTCATTAGCTGTCGTTTTTTTAGTAAGATTATTTAAAAGATTTTCTCTGTCTATCTCTTCCTTTTGGGCATGAACTTCAAAGGCTTTTTCTATATCTGTACTATATCCAACCATCTTTATAAGATCATAGTTGTGTGACTTACTTTTTGAGTACTGTTTATATGATTTTACAATAGCTAGAGTTGGAGTTTGTGGCAGCTTATTTACTAAAGGATCTTGCGAGACATCAGAGATGTAGTGAGAGAGTGGAAATATACCAACAGACCCACGACCAATAAGCGCTACAGCTACTATCAAAAGAAGAAAAAAACCTAACTGCATAAACCAGTTGAAGCCAAATGTAAATTTACTTTTTTCTCTAATCATTTTAAATATCAAAAGATATAAAAATGCAAAATAAGCTATAAGCATAACCCCAAGCAGAGCTACATTGTAGTTTTGCAAAGCTGTTTTTAGAAGTGCTTCAGTGTCATCATCAAAGACCCCAAAAATCATAAGCGTTGAGTGTTCACCAAAAAAAGAGAAGTACGCTATATCTGTAAAGGTAAGTAGAGTGAGAATAGTTAGTAAAAGCACAAAATATACTCTATAAAAAGTATAAAGATGTTTTTGTAAAGCTTTTAATTTAAATAGCCAGACTAAAAAAATGAGTAAAATCCCCAAAGAATTTATATAAGCCATAACAATTGCATCTAGCCTAAATCCAAGAAAAAAGGCATCAAACAACTCAGAATAAGAGTAAGCACCAGAAGCTGAAAAGCTTAAAAAAATATATGCTCTTGAGAGAGTCATAAGGACTAAGACTACTAGAGTTAATTTTAAAACACTGTAGAGGAGGTTTGTGAGATAATTGAAATGTTGATATTTTTGCATATGCGATTATACAGTCTTTAATTATATATTTAGTAAAATACACAACTTTAAACAAAGCATATGGCAAAAAAGAGATTTTGTAACTGCAAAGAGTGAAGTATTTGGATGAAAATCACCCAAAACATCAAATAGTATAAAAAAGGAATATATATATGAAAGGCATAATTTTAGCAGGTGGGAGTGGCACTAGACTCTATCCCATTACAAAAGGCGTTAGTAAGCAGCTTGTTCCTATCTATGATAAACCTATGATCTACTATCCACTCTCAGTGCTTATGTTAGCTGGAATCAAAGAGATTCTAATCATCTCTACCCCTCATGATCTGCCTAGGTTTGAAGATTTACTAGGTGATGGAAGTGATATCGGGATGAGTTTTAGTTACAAAGAACAGCCTTCGCCTGATGGACTCGCACAAGCTTTTATCTTAGGTGAAGAGTTTATAGGAGATAGTGACGTTTGTTTAGTTTTAGGAGATAATATCTTTTATGGCCATGGACTAACAAAACTACTAAGTCAATCAGTAAAAAATGCAAAAGAGCAAAATAAAGCAACAGTTTTTGGTTACTATGTAAAAGACCCTGAACGCTATGGAGTTGCAGAGTTCAATAGTAATGGAGATGTGATAAGCATCGAAGAAAAGCCTAAAAACCCCAAGTCAAACTATGCAGTGATAGGCCTATATTTCTACCCTAATGATGTAATAAAAAAAGCAAAACTTGTTAAGCCTAGTGCTAGAGGCGAACTAGAGATTACTACTCTAAATCAGGAATATTTAAGTGAAAAAAGATTAAGAGTGAAACTAATGGGAAGAGGATACGCTTGGCTAGATACTGGCACGCATGAGAGCCTCTTAGAAGCTTCTTCATTTATACAAACAATTGAGAATCGCCAAGCTTTAAAAGTTGCTTGCATCGAAGAGATAGCCTATGAGATGGGTTATATCTCAAAAGAAAAGCTCCTTGAGTTGGCTGAACCCCTAAAGAAAAACCAATATGGCGAGTATCTTATAAGAAGAGCCGCAGAGGGAGTTATAAAAGGATGAAATTTACAAGAACTGACATAGCTGATGTCATTATCTGTGAGCCAAAAGTGCATGGAGATGAGAGGGGATACTTTGTTGAGACCTTTAGAGAGGATAAACTTGAAGAATTTTTGAGCTATAAGATAAACTTTTGCCAAGATAATGAGAGCAAATCTAGCAAAGGTGTTTTGCGAGGTCTTCATTACCAACTTCCGCCACATGCTCAAACTAAACTTGTTCGTGTTATACAAGGTAGAGTCTTAGATATCGCAGTAGATATAAGAAGAGGAAGTCCAACCTTTGGTAAGCATGTTGCAGTTGAGTTAAACAGCCAAAACAAAAAACAACTCTTTGTCCCTCGTGGCTTTGCACATGGCTTTGTAGTTTTAGAAGATGATACTATCTTTGCTTATAAAGTAGATAATTATTATAGCCCTGAGTGTGATAGAGGGATCGCTTACGACGATGAAGCTTTAGGGATTGACTGGAAAATTCCATATAGCGAGTTGAATTTATCTACAAAAGATAAAATACAACCACTTTTAAAAGATACAGACGATCTGTTTGAATATAGAGTAGATTATTATAATGTTTAATTTTGAACGCTTGATTTTAAATGGCAATAAAATATGAATGTATTAGTTACAGGAAGCAATGGGCAACTTGGAAGTGAAATAAAAGAATTAGTGGAGAGTAATGAGATTTTTACCTCCCTAAAAGGCAAGGATAAAATCTTGCTTGCGAAGAGTATGAATAGCACATGCAACCATGCAAACGAGGCTCCAACCTCGTCAGTTGTCAACTCTAGTCACTCCATGCTTGATATGGAATCTCTCAATTTCTTTTTTACAGATAGAGATATCTTAGATATTACAGATTTTAAAGCAGTTAATAAATATATACAAGATAATCAAATAAAAATTATCATAAACTGTGCAGCATATACAGCAGTAGATAAAGCAGAATCTGATGAGAAAAATGCACAACTCATAAACCACCTCGCAGTAAAAAACCTAGCACAAATATCTAAAGAACAAAACATAAAACTCATCCATATCTCAACAGACTATGTCTTTGATGGGACAAATCATAAGCCATATACTGAACAAGACAGAGTAAATCCAAATAGTGTATATGGAAAAACGAAACTAGATGGCGAAAAAGCTATGATAGAGATAAATCCTGCAAACTCTATAATCATCAGAACTTCATGGGTATATAGTTCATATGGAGTAAACTTTGTAAAAACCATGCTCCGATTAGGCAAAGAAAAAGAAGAACTTGGAGTTATATTTGATCAAGTAGGAACTCCAACTTATGCAAGAGATCTAGCAAAAGCAATACTAGAGATAATAATACAAAAGGGCAAGGTTGAAACCTTGCTTCCGAAAAACTCAGATAATGCTTCTAGAAGCGAGGTTTCAACCTCACCAGATGCTAAAGTACAGATATATAACTACTCAAATGAGGGTGTACTATCTTGGTACGACTTCGCAAAAGAGATCATGCGAATGGCAAAACTACTATGCTATATAAAACCAATAGAGACAAAAGACTACCCAACTCCAGCAAAGAGACCACACTATAGCCTTTTAAATAAAAGTAAGATAAAATCAGCTTTTGATCTTAAGATACCGTATTGGAAAGACTCTTTAGACGAGTGTTTAAGAAAATTGAATGAGAGAAAATAAAATGTTTAACAAAAATAACCAAACAATATTAGTAACAGGATGTGCCGGCTTTATTGGAAGTAACTTTGTACCATACTTTTTAGATAAATATCCTGATTACAACCTTGTAAACTTAGACTTACTTACTTATGCAGGTGATCTAAAAAACCTAAAAGAGTGTGAAGGCAACCCTAAATATAAGTTTATAAAAGGAGATATTTGTAACCGTGAATTAGTTGAGTTTATATTTAACGAGTACGACATAGATGGAGTTATTCACTTTGCAGCTGAGAGCCATGTAGATAACTCTATCAAAAATCCTGAAGCGTTTATAAAAACCAATGTAAATGGAACTTTCACGCTTTTAGATGTGGCTCAAAAGTATTGGATGGATGCTCCATTTAAATATAAAAAGCGTTATCTCGGAACCGAAGCTTTAGCTTCGGCAAATGACAAGGTTAAAACCTCACTTCCAAAGAGCAGCCACGAAAATGAGGTTTCGACCTCGTCAAGCAACAAGACTAAAAACTCACCTCCTAGATTTCATCATATCTCTACAGATGAAGTTTACGGAACGCTCTTGGATGATCCAAAAGATCTGTTTACTGAAACAACTCCGTACGCTCCAAACTCCCCATATAGTGCAAGCAAAGCATCTAGTGATATGATAGTTAGAAGTTACCAAGAGACTTATGGAATGAACACGGTTATTACAAACTGTTCAAACAACTATGGTCCAAAACAACACGATGAAAAACTCATTCCTACTATTATAAGAAAAGCACTCTCTGGCGAAAGTATCCCAATATACGGAGATGGTAAAAATATCCGTGATTGGCTCTATGTACTTGACCACTGCAAAGGGATAGACTTAGTTTATCACACTGGTAAAGAGGGCAATGTTTATAACATCGGAGGAAGAAACGAGAGAACAAATCTTGAGATAGTAGATGCAATATGTAGCATCCTAGATGCCAAAGTACCAAAAAACGGAAGCTATAAAGAGCTCATTACTTTTGTAAAAGATAGAGCTGGACACGATAGACGCTACGCTATAGATGCTACGAAACTTGAAAATGAACTAGGCTGGAGAGCTGATGAAAACTTTGATAGTGGAATTATAAAAACAATCGAGTGGTACTTGGAGAAATACGAAATATGAGTACTAAACCAAAATCAACTATCATTATCTCTGTTTATAAAGATATAAAAAGCTTAGATATCATCTTAGAGAGCCTAGCATCTCAGACAATTTTACCTGATGAAGTTTTAATCTCTGAAGATTGCCAAAGCCAAGAGATGGCTACGTTCGTGCCACAAGCTGGCATCAAATATCTAAACCTAAATATCACACACCTCTTTCATGAAGATAGTGGTTGGAGAAAAAATATCGCTCTTAACCGTGCTGTTTTAGCAGCACAAAATGAGTATCTTATCTTTATAGATGGAGATTGTGTGCCATTTGAAGATTTTATAGAAAACCATGTTATTCAAGCAAAAAAAGGGGTAGTTCTAAGTGGAAAACGAGTTGAGCTAGGCCCTAAGATTACACAAAAGATCTATGATAAAAAACTGAAAGCTTCTACTCTTACAAAGTACTACTGGTTCTATCTGCCACAACTTTTACTTGATAAAACTCGGCATCTAGAAGATATGCTCCATATCAGTGCAAAAAGTTTTTTAGCTCCATATATAAAACGCCATGTACGCTACATCATAGGATGTAATTGGTCTTGTTATAAAGAAGATCTTTTAAAGATAAATGGATTTGATGAAACATATGCTCTTCCTTCTGTAGGAGAAGATATAGACCTAGGCTGGCGTTTTCGTGGTATGGGCATAAAACTCTTATCTTGTAAACACAATGCAAACCAAGTGCATCTCTACCATAAGAAAAGATTTGATAGCAGCACACTAAATATAAATAACGAGATTTTACAAAAGAACTTTGATAAAAATAGATTTTTTTGCGATAACGGAATCATAAAACAACACGGCACAAATAGATGAAAATTGCTGCAAGTGTAGTCTTTTATAACCCAACCGTAGAAGTAAAACAGAACATATCCACTTATGCAAATAGTGTTGATTTGCTTATAGTTGTTGATAATTCTCCTACACCAAATCAAGAGCTTTTAAAAGGCTTACAAGCGCACTATAAAGAGAAAATGATTTTGATTTGTAATCAAGCAAATCTTGGAATTGCCACAGCGTTAAATCAAGCTTGTGATGAAGCCATCAAGCAGGAGTGTGAGTGGATTGTTACAATGGATCAAGATAGCGCCTTTGTAAATTTCACACACTATAAAAACTGTCTTTTAGCACTTAAAAACTCTCAAAATATAGCACTCTTAGCGGCCAACACAACAAGAGATGCTAAGAGTCATCTTCCTCAAAATCCTACATGCGATTTTGAGGAAAAAACGGTAGTTATCACCTCTGCAAACATCTTAAATCTTCAACATTTTAATGCTATTGGCCGCTTTGATGATGCACTTTTTATTGACTTAGTTGATTATGATTATTGCGCTAAAGCTAGAGTAGCAAAACTACAAATTCTTTTTTTCAAAGATGCTTTAGTGGAGCATAATCATGGAGAAGTTTTTAAAAGAAAAAACTTCCTCACAAGAAAAATAAAAGAAAAAAGAGAACATAACCCTCAAAGAGCCTACTATATAGCAAGAAACTATCTCTATATGGCAAAAAAATATCATGCCCTTTTCCCACAAGAGTTTGGAATATTTAAGATTTTCAATATAGTTTTTATTCACGATGTAACTAAAATTCTTCTTTATGAAGCAAATAAATGGCAAAAAATAAGAGCTAAGGGCATAGCACTTCTGCACTTTTTACAAGGTAGAGTTGGAAAATACAATTTGGTGTCAATATGAAACCTAAAATCTCCGTTTGTATCGCTACATATAATGGTGAGCTATATCTCAAAGAGCAACTTGATTCTATATATAGGCAGACACTAAAGCCCTTTGAAGTGATTATCTCTGATGACAACTCCTCAGATGCAACACTTCGCATCGCTGAGAATTTTAGTGATAAACTCCCTCTTAAAATCATTCAAAACCAAAAAAACCTAGGCTTTGTTAAGAACTTTGAGAGCGTTATTCAAGCTGCCACTGGAGAGTTTATAGCACTTTGTGATCAAGATGATGTTTGGGTAGAGGACAAACTAGCTATCCTTTATGAGTCCATTGGGGCAAGCAGTTTGGTTTATGCCAACTCTTTACTTGTAGATGCACAAGGCAAATCGCTTAAAAAAACTTTAGCACAAAAACTAAAAAATAATTTCATTTCATCTAAAAGCGCTTTAAACTTTCTTTATGATAATGCGGTTTCTGCACATGCTATTTTATTTAAACAAGAACTTGTATCCTTCATTATTCCTTTTCCAAAGCAAACATACTTTGATGCTCATATAGCCGCAACAGCAGCAAGTTTAGAAGGGGTAGTTTATGTTGATGAAACACTTGTTTGCTATAGACAACACGCAGCAAATACTCTAGGAAATAAAAAGAGTAAGAAACGACTTATCTCTGAAAAGATTAAAGAAAAACTTCATAAAAAAGAAGAACAAAACAGACGCATAATCTCTACAATTGAGGAATTTCTAACGATTGAAACGCTAAATAAAGAAGAGATAAAAAAACTAAAAAAACTCCTCTCTTTTTACAAAGAGTTTGAAAAATCTTACTTCAACATAGCTATGTTTGTATTTTTACTTAAAAACAAAAATGATTTTTTTACCATTACTAAACGAAATAAACTAAGCTTAGCTATTAAAAATTCTATAGGCTACAAACTCTATAAGGTGGCACCATTTTTATGAAAAATATCGCAGTCTCTTTTATCACAATCAACTACAACTCCTCTTTATACACGATAGAGCTTCTAAAAAGTATTGAGCATTTTACATCCAAATTAACTAATTATGAAATTATTGTTGTTGACAATGCCTCTAGGGAAGATGAATTTAAGCTCTTAAAAGACTTTATGCAAGAGAGAAGCTTTTGTAAACTTATCAGTAATCGTATTAATAGTGGCTTTGCAGCTGGTAATATGCTTGGGGCGAACTATTCACAAGGCAAGTACTATTTTTTTATAAATAACGATACAAAGCTACTCAACGACACAGCAACTATCTTAAAAGATTTTTTAGACTCTCACCAAAATGTTAGCTTAGCAGGTGCGAAAATTATGGATAAAAACAGCAATTATAGCTCTTCATTTAAACAGTTTCCACATGCTATAAAGCAACTCTTTGGAAACTCCGTGCAGAGGATTCTCTCAAAGAAAAAATTTCCAAGTAACAAAACTAAACTTCATAAACCAACACAAGTAGAAGTTATTAGTGGTTCTTGCCTCTTCTTTAGAGCAGAAGATTTTTCTAAACTCGGTGGATTTGATACTCAGTTTTTTCTCTATTGTGAAGAAGAGGATATTTCTAAGCGTGTATGGGATAGCCATAAAGAGGTTTATTTTGTCCCCGAAGCAGAGATTTTTCATACAGGAGGAGGAAGCACGAGCCAAACTCTTGTAATGGAGAAAGAGTTTTATATCTCCTATGCGCATCTTAGAAACAAGCATCACTCTAGTCTCTCTCGTTTTTTATTAAACTTTGCACTTTTTTTTAAACTTTTTTTTCGTATATTTAAAAAGAAAAATGGCTTAGAACTTTTTTTCTTTTTTTTAGCTGGATCTCCTGTAAAAGAGAGTTTACGCTATCAACAAAAGATTATTAGCTATAGATGAAAATCAGTTTAAAGACTCTCTTTATTAGAAGTTCACTTCTAATAAAATATAAACACTACTATGTAACACTCAAGGAACCAAACTAAGCATGCTCTTTAACTCCTACGAATTCATCTTTATGTTTTTACCTTTTACATT
>JAVEST010000168.1:0-3313 GCA_034006465.1 Sulfurimonas sp.
GGCTTTTGGCAAGTGAGGTTTCAACCTCGCCTTGTGCCACAGCTCCACGACACAAACGCCCAAACACTATCTTTTGGTGCTTGAATGCTGTCTTTTATGTATAGCTCATAGTACTCTTTTGCTTTTTGTATTTGAGTTTCATTTAAAGAGCCTAAACTCCAGATGAGGGATTTTACAAATTCATCTATATCAGTGTAGCGGACACTTCCGCTACTTGTAGGGATGTAGTCCACTTTTGGTAGATATCCCTCTTTGTAAAGTATGATAGGCAAGTACCAAAAGTCAGGTTTTGTGACTATTGTTTTGCCGATATAGTCTAAGATCTTCATATCTACGAAACTCCCACCTGCCATATATGTAACATAGCAAGCTTTTCTAGCGAGATTTGAGATTTTTAAAAGTGCTGCTTCTATATCCATAACCTCGATACTTCTAGATGCCACGACAATATCTACATCTGCTATCTCATTCCAATCATCATCCCAACCCATATGATAAGTTGTGATATTTGTCACACCCTCAGATGCAGCAAATGACTCTAACTCATCTAGCATTTTACGAGAAAAATCTATGGCGATAACATGCTTAACTCTCTTTGCAAGCGGGATAGCAAGTGTTCCCGGTCCACAACCCACATCAAGCACCACATCATCTTTGTCAATCTGCATCTTAGCTATAAAGTCCTCAACATAGTGAGATTTTTGCATCCTTGGTGCCATCTCTTTTGACTTTTTGTCCCAGTCTTCACTCTTTTTGCCCTTAAAAACACTCTCTTGCTTGTGTTTTGTGTACATCTTTGCAAAGTCAATCGGCTCTAAAAACATATCTTTCCTTAAAATTTATAATTCATTGTCGCAAAATACTCACGACCAGCTTCTGGGAATCCAAAATCATATTGTATCAACTTGTCAGTAAGATTTTTAACTCCTACTTCAAATAAGAGATCATTCGAAGCAGTATAAATAACTTTAGCATCAAATGTTGTGTATGATGGCATCTCAACTTGATTCCAATCAAAATCTTCTTCATAAACTCCACTACGGAGTTTCATATTTGCATACAAAGAAAAACCAGCACCTATTTTTTGTTCTGCAAATGCAAATACTTGATGCTTTGGCATGCTTGTTCTTTTTACACTAGAGTCTCTTTTGTTTTTGATATTTGCATAAGCATAGTTTGCGCCTACTTTAGTTTTTTCTAGCGTATAGGCACCCTCAAGCTCAAAACCTTTATGATCAAAACTTCCAACATTCTGGTTTTGATCTTTATACATAGTGTTGCCTTTTTTGTCTTTTTTTATACTTCCATCTGATTTAGTTTGAGGGTCGTTCGTTTTCATCCCTTCTATCGCATCTTTTACTTTAGTAAAGTAAATATTTGCAGCTACTAACAAACTTTTAGTTTGATATGTATAGCCAAGTTCAAAATGGTTCGCTACCTCTTTATCTAAGTCTGGATTTGGCTTTTTTGAACCCATCCCGCCAGAATATCTATCTTTCATAGAAGGCAAATAGGTCTTTTGTGACGCACTAGCTCTTAGTTTTGACTCAGGCGTTAGTGTATAAACAAGAGCAGCTTGAGGATTAACAGCAGAGATAGTATCTAGGCCTTGGTATCCACCAGGATAAAAAACCTTATCAGCTTTTAGCCTGTCATAGCTAATACCTGCTAATAGCTCCAAATCATTAGTGATTTTAAAATTATCTTCAGCTCCAATAGAGAGAGTATGTCCTTCAAAGCGTTGATCTAAAGATTCTATATTTGTATTTTTATCAGTTTCATAAGCACGATGCACATCTTTTTTATAATTTGCTGCAAGCTTTAAAAAGTTGCTATCTGTCTCAAATCCATACTCAACTCTTGCTCCATAACTATAATCATCATATCTAGATGGGTCAAAATCAAATGTAGTATATGATTTATCATCATGAAAATTCATGCTATTTTGACTCTTATCGTAGTATGCAAGTGCCTTGATATAACTGTTTCCAAAATTTTTCAAGCCAGTTATTGAAAGCGTCTCTTTATCCCAATATGGAGAATCCATATATCTGTTATTTTTAGGATCGGTATTTATTGGGTGTTGTTTTTCACCTTTTTGATTTGCGTAACTAAGTGCAATCTCACTCATATCGTCTGCAATATATCCAGTTTTGAAGCTGATTTTATGATCTTGGCTTTGTGAGCGAAGTCTGTCACCTTTTGGCTGATCTGAATTTGGTAATGGTGTGTAGTTATCACTTAAACGAAAGTGATCACGCTTAGAATATGTACCGCTAAGCTGTCCATAAAAGCTTCCTACACGAGACCCTACATTTATACTCTCTAAGTGTCTTGCCATTTTCGCATCACTATCTAAAACTATTTCACCTCTGATATTTCCTTCTAGCTCTTTGGTTGGTTTTTTAGTCACTATATTTACAACTCCACCCATAGTGTTAGCACCATAAGCGATGGAAGAGAAGCCTTTAGAGATATCAATCTCTGCAATATCATTTGTTAAAAAACGACCAAAGTCGAAGTTTCCATCATAAGGAACATAAACTGGAATTCCATCTATAAACACACCAACTCTGTTTGCGTTATGTCCACGAATACTGATTTTTGACTCACCTCTAGCGCCCGAGCTATTCATGCTCACACCGCTAATATTATCTAATGATTCTGCTATTGTCCTCTCATTGTTCTGAGCTATATCAGCAGATGTTACTGACTGCTCAATCATATTTATTTCATCAGCAGTAGATGACACAACACTTACTTTTCCAAGTGTATAACTCCCATCAGCAAGTGCTAATGAAGCCGCTAAGGATAGTGCTATGAAACTTTTTTTCATGCCTATCCCCTTACGCTACTAAGATGACGCTTGATGCTTTAAATATCGCATAAACGCTATCATTTTTCTTGATTTGTAGATCTTCTATGGCATCGTTTGTAACTATGGCACAAAGACTTTTATCTGCTATCTTTAGCTTCACTTCACTATTTACTGCACCTTTTATAACCTCAGTTACTAGCGTTTTTATGTTGTTTCTCGCAGATGAATAGACTCTCTCTTTACTTAAAATGACTAAAGATGATTTTATGATAGCAGAGATACTTCCTCCAACACTCAGAGCCAAAGACTCTTTTGCATCATTTGTAATAGTTGCACAAATTTCTATCTCATCGTTTATCTTGATGATGACTTCACTCATAACACCACCACTTTTAACTTCTGTTATCATCCCGCTTAACTCATTTCTTGCACTTGTTTTCATTTTGTTTTTCCTTATATTTTTGGTTTTATCTGTTGGCTAAAAACTCTTAGCAT
>JAVEST010000040.1:0-15398 GCA_034006465.1 Sulfurimonas sp.
CCCCCATGCTCTCTGACTCCTATGCTCCGCGTGGGAGTCTATATATGCACAATACTCAAGAGTATATATGAATTCCAACGCATTGGAACTAGTAAAAGAGCTTCCAAAGGTTTATATGATTTATTTGTTATAGATGTTGAGTTTGTAGCCACTTCCTGAGACATTTTCTATAGAGCTATGTGGCACTTTCTTTCTTAGTCCTCGCACTAAAGAGCGGATGGCATCTTGGCTCATTCCATCATATGGCCAGATGGCACTCTCTATCTCTTCGTACTTTACAACTCTTGTGTGATGGTGTGCTAATAGGTCCAAAAATAGAGTCTCATTTTTGGTTAGCTTTATCTCTTTGTCATCCTCATAGATCACTTTTTCATAAGCGTTATATTTTGTATCCTCTGAGAGTGCTAGGCTAAACTTGCTTTTATCTTTTATGAGTTCTATGGACCTCTCTAGCGCCTCAATGAGTTTTTCTTTTGTTATAGGCTTTATGATGTACTTTACAAGTTGAAGCTCAACCGCTTTTAGTAAGTACTCTATGTCTGAATGTGCAGTTGCGATGATGATTTGAACATCTTTGTCATGAGATCTTATGTAACTTGCCATATCGATGCCATTTAATCGAGGCATATTTATGTCTGAGATGATGATATCAGGCTTATGACTCTTCCAAACCTTGATGGCATCTTTACCATCTTTTGCTTCTAAAACTTCTTTTGCGACTCGGCTAAGATACTCAACTGCACTAGCTCTTACCATCTCATCATCTTCTACATATAAGATAGTGAAATTTTTTAGCATATTTTTCATACAAAGCCTTTGTGCAATAAATAGATTTTTAGCTATTATACTCTTTATGAATATACAAACACAATATAACTATGAAAAAACATGGACAACCACAAATGAGAAGGACTTACTTCGCATAATAGAAGAAGAAGTTGGAGATGCTGATCCGCAAGGTACGCTTTTATATGTAAAAGAAGCTATAAAAAATGGTAGGGTTATTAGTGTTGGAACTTGTAGATTTAGAAAAAGTGATGTAAAGGAATAGAATGTTTCAAAATATAGATGTAGCAAAACTTATCATCAGGTTAAGTCTTGGCATCATGATGCTCTTTCATGGAGTAGATAAGATAAGAAATGGCATCGGCGGAGTAAAACACTTAGTCACAAAGGCTGGACTTCCTGAGTTTTTAGCTTATGGAGTCTATGTTGGTGAAGTTATACTGCCTATATTTATCATCTTAGGGTTATATGCTAGAGTCGCATCTGTTGGGGTGGCTTTTACAATGATTTTTGCTATATTTCTAGCTTATGGTGGAGCTTTTTTAGCCCTAACAAAACACGGAGCACCTGCTATGGAGCTTCCATTTTTATATCTTGTTTTATCTCTAAGTGTGTTTTTTCTCGGATCTGGTAGGTATGCCTTAAACTCTAAATAAGTTTTGACTAATTTTTCTTAATTTGCTATACTTCTTTCGATGTACAAAATAGTTCCTCTAAAGACTTGACTAACTAACAAGCTTTACATTGGGAAATTAAGGTTAGGGTTTTTTAGCCCTAGCCTTTTTTTTTGCTTTTTTTTTAGCAAGTGGGTGTTGGTGTGGGATTAGGATTCCAATATAGAGGATGCTATTTTGTACAGTAAAATAATAGTAGTCTTTTTAATGTTGATGGTGTTTTTACCCTCTCTCCATTAGTCAAAACAGAGGGATTAGTTACCCCTCTGGCTACTATTAAAATACTCTACTTTTAAATTAGCTTTAGCCTCTACATAAGTTTTTCATCTTACTTTTTTAAAAAAGTAAGCAAAAAGCATGTCACGAGTTGGATTTTTTAACGCTTTTTTTCGGTCATTGCGTCTAAAAATGCAAAACTCGCTTCGCTCAAACAGTTGCATTTTCTTAACGACTCCATTCGGTCAAAAAAGCTAAAATCCAAAGTGACAAAAAGAGTATCTAGCTCTTAAAATTTCATAAACAACAAAACCGCGGACTTTAGGAATGCTAACCAATGGCATTCTCCACGATGTTTCGGGGCTCTGAAAAACTTGCCAATTTTTACGGATGTCTAACTTTTATAGTAGAGTTCATGCTCCATCCTACAATCACCATCAAAACTACCACAACCATAGCTGGTAAAATATCATAAGCGTGAGTTAGATATGCTAACCATAACAAAATCGCGCCTAGTGGAGTTGGTACGCCTGTAAAATACTTGCTTACCTCGCCTGCATCTGTATGCAAGTTAAAATGCACAAGACGTCTGAGTCCGCTTATCACATAGTAGATGCTTACAAGTGATGCGATTATAAGAGAGAGATTGGAGAGCGAAGTTGCATATACAGCTTGAAAGATTAAAAAAACAGGAACAAGTACAAAGGTTAAAAAGTCTGCAAAACTATCAAGTTGGACTCCAAACTCATTTGAGAGCTTAAACTTTCTTGCAATCTTGCCATCAAAGATATCAAAAGCACCGCCAATCCACGCTAAGATGATGGCTAAAACAAAGTTGTTTTGAGTGATAAAGTAAGTGGCAAGAAGTCCTGCTGTGATGTTTACAAAGGTAAAGAGGTTTGCAAGGTTGAAGTGAGAGTTAGGGTTGTAGAGAAATTTCATAAAAAGCCTTGAGCTAAATTTTGCGTAATTATATCTCTTAAAAAGCTTTAAATCAATGAAGATATAATTGATAACATTTATCATTACTAAGATGCTTTTAAATTAAAAAAGACTATCCTTGTGGGAGTGGAAAATTAAAAACAAGAATATAGATGAAAACATTAAATGATTGCGAAAAAAACCAAAAAGTAAGAGTCGTAAAACTTCATGCACAAAAGGACTTAAAGCAGAGGCTAATCTCTTTTGGCATTATGAAAGAGGCTGTTTTAGAAGTAATGGAGTATGCACCAGCAAAATCTACTATAGAGGTAAGAGTTGGCAAAATGAGCATAGCTCTAAGAGCTAGAGAAGCTAAACTTATAGAGGTGGAATCAATATGAATCAAGCAGAAGAAAAAGCTTGTCCTGTCATAGCTAAACATATAAAAGTAGCACTTGTTGGTCAGCCAAATGTTGGTAAGAGTATGCTTATCAACTCAGTTTCAAATGCGCACCTTCATGTAGGAAACTTCTCAGGTGTTACAGTAGATAAAACTGAGGTTTTGTTTGATTATAAAGGCTATCACTTTACAGTGGTTGATCTGCCTGGAACTTACGCATTTACAGATTACTCTATAGAAGAGAGAGTTACTCATAACTACCTTAGTGGAGGTGGGTATGACCTTATTATAAATGTAGTGGACTCTACAAATTTAGAGAAAAACTTACAACTCACTTCTGAACTTATGAGTATGAATAAAGGCATAGTTATAGCTCTAAATATGAGTGATGAGGCCAAAAAAGAGGGCATCGAGATAGATGCACCCTATATGTCAGAGCTTCTTGGCATCCCATGTATAAAGACTTCAGCAGTTACAAAAGAGGGTATAGAAAATCTTTTAGATGCTATTGTAGAAGTTAGCGCACAAGAAAGGCAAGAGTCAAAACTTATCTTTAGCGAGCCTGTAGAAGAGGAGATTGCAAAGATAGTTGGGTACTTGCAAAAGCACAAACATCAAGCATCAAACTCGTATAGAAATATAGCTATAAACTTGTTAAAAGGCAACAAAAAAACCTATGCAAGACTTCATGATGATCCAATCTGGACAGAACTTCAACCGATCCTTATAGATGCTACAAAACATATAGAGTTGCATCACGATAGCGATGATATAAAAGAGGCTTTCGCCGAGGAGTACGCTGCTTTTAACAAAGGTATCATCACAGAAGTTGTAAAGCAAACCCAGACTCAAGAGCAAAAAACCATCACAAGACAGATAGATGATATCTTGATTCACCCATTCTTTGGCATACCAATATTTCTCTTTCTTATGTGGGGGCTTTTCCAACTTACATTTGAAATAGGTTCTATCCCAATGGACTGGATGGAGGCTTTCTTTGGCTGGTTGGGTGACACAGTAGGAGCGACTATTGCCAATGAAGATATTCGTTCGCTTATAGTAGATGGCGTGATTGCAGGTGTTGGGGCTGTTGTTTTGTTTGTTCCAAATATTATCATACTTTTTATCGGGATAGCACTCTTAGAGAGCACTGGTTATATGTCAAGAGTCGCTTTTTTACTTGATGGATTTTTTCATAAGTTTGGACTTCATGGGCAATCTTTTATCCCTCTTGTAACTGGTTTTGGATGTTCTATCCCTGCTTATATGAGTGCAAGGATACTCAAAAATGATAGAGATAGACTTTTGACTCTTTTTATCATAGGATTTATGAGTTGTGGGGCTAAGCTTCCTGTTTATGTACTTTTTGCAGGTGCTTTTTTCTCAGCTGAGATGGCTGGAAATGTTTTGTTTGCCATCTACATAGGTGGTGCATTTCTTGGGCTTATCGCTGCAAAGATTTTAAAACTAACTGCATTTAAGGGAGCTGATGAGCCTTTTGTTATGGAGATGCCAAAGTATAGGCTTCCATCAGTAAAGCTTATTTGGCACACAGTAGCAACAAAAACTATGATGTATCTTAAAAAAGCAGGTACATTTATAGCAGCTGCATCTATGCTTATCTGGTTTTTAAGTAACTATCCGCACAATTTAGAGTTAAAAGAGGAGTTTGAAACTAAGATAGAGTTAGCATCTACACAAGAGAAAAAAAATGAGCTAAAAAATGAGCTTGCAGTTTTACACTTAGAGCAGAGTTATTTGGGGAGTATTGGAAAGTTTTCCGAGCCAATGTTTGAGCCACTTGGTTTTGACTGGAGAATGAGCGTAGCCCTTCAAACAGGTCTTGCAGCCAAAGAAGTAGTAGTATCGACTCTTGGAGTTCTCTACGCTCTAGGAGATGAGGTGGATGAAGAGAGTAGCTCGCTAGTAGATGCTATAAGTAAAAACATATCTTTTGCATCAGCTGTTGCTTTTATAGTTGTTATCATGATTTATCTTCCATGTTTAGCAGCTTCTATAGTCTTTACTCGTGAAGCTGGAGGAATAAAGTACTTTTTTTACCTCTTTACTTTTACTTCAATAGCGGCTTATTCTTTGGCATTTGTAGCGTATAACGTAGCTTTATTGTTCTCGTAAGGGTCAGGTGTTGAATATCCACTTATATTGGAATTATTTCAGTAAGAAGAACAAGACAAAAGAAGATAAAATTTTATGAAAGTGTCAAAGCTAGATAAAGAAGCAAAACATATTTGGGTAAATCGTCAGACAGTTATTGACATGTTCTTAGCGGAGAGATTGTAAAGTTTAAACTCTAAAGATAAAAAGTCTTGGTAAAAGTGGATATTCATCACCTGACCCCTAGTTTTTGACCCCTAGTTTTTTACACGTGAAGCTGGTGGGATAAAATACTTTTTTTATCTTTTGGTATTTACTTCTATCGCAGCTTATGGACTTGCCTTTATTGCGTATAATATAACTTTGTTTTTAACTTAAGTATGAAGTATGCATTATCTCCTCACACCTCTCCTATCGAGGAATAAGGGTCAGGTGATGAATATCCACTTATGGTATAATTTTTACTCGCTCCAATGCACCAGCGTTGGAGTGTATATGTCACTTTGTATGCATCCCACCTTCTAAAAAGGCGAAACAAGAGAAAAAATGTTATAATTATCCGTATAATTAAAAGGATAATACTATGGTAGCATATACACAAAATGAGTTGGCATCTGCAACTGAAATATCTAAACAATTTGGAGAGTATATTTCTAAAGTTAAAAATGGGCTTGTTGAGAAAATTGGAGTGCTAAAGAACAATAAACTAAATGCAGTCATCTTATCTGTAGAAGAGTACGAGAGAATGTCCCAAGCAATGGATTTGCTCGAAGATATGACTATATACGAAGAGATTCGTGAAAGATTAAACTCTAACAACAAACTACTTGATGGCAATGATGTACTAAAAAAACATGGGCTATCTTTAGATGTATGATTTTAAATTTTATGAAGAAGCAGAAAAAGACCTTTCAAAGTTAAACAACAGTGTAAAAAAACTTTTTGCTAAAAAACTAACTCAAATTATCAATAACCCAGAAATAGGTAAAGATTTAGGCAACAAAAACAACTTAAACCTATCAGGACTAAAAAAAGTATATTTTGATAACAAAAGATATAGAATAGTTTATGAGATTAAAAATAAAAAGATTATTATTTATATCATTGCTATTGGCAAAAGAGATAATATGAAAGTCTATAAAGAAGCAAGCCAAAGACACGAAAAAGATAATAAATCGTAGAAACACCATCTCGTCGCACTCCTCCCAATCTCGTCACACCTCTCCTGAGGTGTGATGTATAGATGCTGTTGTATTATTGTATGCATTCCACCTTCGGAAAGGTGGAACGAGAAAAGTAGATATTCATCACCTGACCCCTAATTTCTCTAAATTTTAAGTTGTTGGGTATTTTATTTTCATTATCAATAGCTATAGTTTTAGTTAAAGTTGAGATTGCAGAAGTTGATAGTCTTGCTCTTGCTTTGCAATATCCACTTGTATTAATAGAAATTTTTTTATCTTGTGAGAGTGCTAGTTTATTGACTCTATTTTGACAAGAACCATCTTGATTTAACGATTGTGATATAAACATACTAAGTGTTTTTTGTGGAGAGTATATACGATTTCTATTCTTGAGAACTTCTGATAAATTATCTTCTTTTATAAAACTTTGCAGAAAATCTAAATTACTATTTTTGAGTTTTTTTAGACTTGTATTTTGCTGTGCTTTTATGATTTTTTTGTTATGATTCATTACGACTATCTTTAATTTTAGAATTTCATTTGCTGATGATTTCTTCATTAAAGCTAGTTGTATTCCAACTGACATTTTTAACTGATTTATTGAAGATTATTGCTTAAGTTAGTGCCATTCGGGTCAGGTGATGAATATCCACTTATGGTATAATTTAAAACAAAAATATATCATAAACAAAGAGTAGCAGATGCCAAGAAGACCGAGAATTGATTTTGCAGGGTTTCATCATATTGTAAATCGAGGAGTTGCAAGAACTGATATATATTTATGTTCAGATGATAAAAATAAGTTCTTAGAAATACTGTGTAAAGCGTGTAAACTTTATAGAGTAAATGTACATGATTATTGCTTGATGGACAATCATTATCATTTGCTGTTAGAGCTTACAGAAGAAAACTTGTCTTTGTTAATGAGACAGATAAATAGCAACTACGCTATTTATTTTAACAAAAAGTATAATCGTTTAGGACATCTTTGGCAAGGAAGATATAAGTCTTACTATGTTGTAAATGAGAGTTATCTTTTTACTCTCTACAAGTACATAGAACAAAATCCTATACAAGCCAAAATGAGTGAGTATATAGGACAATACGAGTTTACTTTACTAGCTACATTCTTGCAAAATAGCCTAAATATAATCGAATGTGCAAGGCATTCACAACTTTTAGAGTTGCTAAAAGAAGATGGCGTTTTAGAGCATTTAGAACTAAACCTAAATGATGATGAACTCCAAAAATTAAAAGAAGAACAAAAAAGAAAAATAGAAATAAAAGAGCATGAACTAAAGTTGCATAAGCTAAAAAGCATAGAAGAGCATTTGAGTGGTTACAATAATAAAGAAGAAAGAAATAATGCTATGTTTAGCGCAATAAAAGATGGCTATACTCAAGCAAGTATCGCTAAATATTTAAATGTGTCAACATCAACAATTTCTAAGATTGTAAAGAGGTTTGAATAAAAGTGGATATTCATCACCTGACCCTTATTACTTATTACTGTTTGTTAGTTTTAAAAGGATAAAATTTCACCATGAAAAAAATATTAATGATTGAAGATGACTTAGAATTAGCAGAGATTTTAACTGAATATCTTGAGCAGTTTGATTTTGAGGTTATTACAGAAGATGACCCATTTAAAGCGGTGAGCATACTAAAGTTAGAGAAGTATGACTTAGTTATACTAGATCTTACTCTTCCTGGTATGGACGGACTAGAAGTTTGTGAGGCGATTCGTGAGAGACAAGATATCCCTATAATTATCTCCTCAGCTAGAAGCGATGTGACAGATAAGGTAAAAGCCTTAGAACTCGGCGCTGATGACTACTTGCCAAAGCCTTATGATCCAAGAGAACTTGAAGCTAGAATCCACTCAGTTTTAAGAAGATATGCTGCAAAATCAGAAGCAAAAGAGGAGTCAAAAAGCGATTTTAGATGCGATTTGTCTTCTATGATGATAACTTATAAGGGTAGAAATATAGACCTTACCAATGCAGAGTTTGGCATCCTTGCATATATGATAGCAAAACAAGGGCTTGTAGTATCAAGAGAAGATCTTATCCACAATGTAAATGCCATAAATGAAGACTCATCAAACAAAAGTATAGATGTAATGGTTGGCAGAATTAGAAACAAACTAGGGGACAAAACTCTTATAGAGTCAGTTCGTGGCGTTGGATATAAACTACTTAAATAATAAAATTTGATAATTTTTTCTCTTGTGCTCTAAGTAAAACTTTTCTAAAAAAAAGCAAGCTTTTTGTGAGAGAAATTAGTAAAGAAAACATTGCATCCTTTTGATATATGTTCTTTACTAAGGAGACAATATTGCGTAAACACGCCGTTTTACTAACTGTGCTCTTTGCACTAACTGTTACCCTGTTTAGCGTTAGTGCAGTTTTTTGGGAGTTTTATAAGCTAAATAAAACCCAATATATAGAACAAATATTTACAAAACATGAAACTATAAATCAAATTTATCGCGAGCATCTACAAAAAAATACTTCACAAATTATGCTTGAAGCAAACTTAGCGGTATATAAATTTGTTTTAGAAAAAGATGAAATAGATAAAAAAAGAATCACCAAACATGCAAAGATCCTAAAGCAAAGGAACTTTACAAGAGTAGATGAAGCTATTATGCTTAACAATCAGGGGCTCTACACTCAAAAAGTGACTCGTGACTTTAGAATCTCGATGCTTGAATATGCAAAGAGAATATACTTCTATATAGAGTCACCTTTGGGAATCGTTCTTATCGAAGATGAAGAGTTAAAGCCATATACTTACTACTCTATTGCTTACTCTTATCTGACTATTGTTTTAATAATTTTTATCTCATTTATGCTGATACTTCAAAGGTTAAGACCGCTTATAAGACTTAGAAGAAAGATAGCACTTTTTGGAAATGGAAATATGAATATCTCTTTTAAAACTTCAGGAAGAGATGAGATAGCACTTGTATCAAATGAACTTGAATTTACTAGAGAGAAGATAAATACACTACTAGATGCAAGGACCCTTTTTTTAAGAAACCTTATGCATGAGTTAAAGACTCCAATAGCAAAGGGAACTATAGCTACTCAGATGCTTAGTACTCAAAAAGAGAGGGATAGGTTTAGCTCTATTTTTGGAAGGCTAGAGACTTTAGTGGAGGAGTTTGCACTTATTGAAGAGGTAACTAGCATCAGCGATAAGAGCAATTTTAATGAGTATAGGCTTGTAGATATTATAGATGGTGCAATAGATATGGCTATGGTAGATTATGAGTGTGTGAGTATAGATGTAGATGCTAGCGTTAAGGTGCAAGCAAATTATAGACTCTACACAACTGCTATAAAAAATATGATAGATAATGGTATAAAATACTCAACGGATTCTCATATGAAAATAGTTATGAAAAATGGCGAGTTATGCTTTGAGAGCGTCGGAGAGTGTATAGCACATCCACTACAATACTACATAGAACCATTTACAAAAGACAATCCATCTAAAAATAGTTTTGGACTAGGTCTCTATCTCGTTGACTCAATACTCAAAGTACATGACAAGGTTTTAGCACACGAATATGAAAATGGCATCAACCGCTTTATATTTGCGTAAGCTTGTATATGTAAACTAATGCAATGAGTAAATTAGATAAAAATATAAGAGCCTTACTAATAGTTCTTTTTGCTTTGAGTTTTTTTGTTTTTGGTTGGCTTAGTCACTCTGCTTATGAGCCAGGAAAGAGAATAGAGAAGCCATCTGTTTTAGATGAGATAAAAAAAACAAAAGTACTTAATGTCGTTTTGCTAAATGCACCATCAACCTATTATATAGGTGTAGAAGGGCCACAAGGTTTTGAATATGACTTGCTAAGTGCTTATGCAGAGCATTTAGGTGTAAAGTTAAATATAACAACTGCAAACACAATTAAAGATGCTATTAGACTCTCAAAGCTTCCTCACATTCATATAACCTCTGCATCTTTAGCCAAAACGAAAGATAGAGAAAAAAATTTTAACTTTGGTCCCTCATATTTTGAAGTTCAAGAACAAGTTGTTTGCAACCGTGGGATGATTATTGGAGGGAATTTTCCACGCAATATAGAAGACCTAGCAGGACTTCGTATAAAGGTTGGAGAGGAGACAAGCTATAGCGAAACTTTGCGCTCACTCCAAGCAGATGGCTTTGATATAAATGCATCTTTTGATACTGAACTCTCAACCGAAGAGCTGCTAGAGCAAGTTGCATCTCATGAGATAGATTGTACGGTTGCAGATTCAAATATATATGCACTAAATCAAAGATATATGTCGCAGATTGAATCAGCATTTATCATAAGTGAAAGAGAGCAGTTGGCGTGGGTTCTTGCGCCGAATTCTAAAAAGCTTGAGGCTGATATGTACTCATGGCTTAACAAATATAACCAGAGCGGTAAATTAGCTCAACTAAAAGACCACTACTACAGTTATGTGCTTTTCTTTGACTATTATGATAATACGATGTTTTATAAGAGGGTAAAATCAAGACTCCCAACTTATAAAGAGTACTTTGTTAAATATGGAGAGATGTACGCTATACCATGGAGATTGCTAGCTGCGCAGTCCTATCAAGAATCACATTGGAATCCTAAAGCAAAGAGCTTTACTGGAGTTCGTGGTTTAATGATGCTAACACTAAGAACTGCAAAACTCTTAGGTGTGAAAAATCGACTTGATCCAAGAGAGAGTATAAAAGGCGGGGCTAAACATCTAAACCAGATGCTAAAGAGTGTTCCAGAAGAGGTAGAGGGAGAAAACCGATTAAAGTTTGCACTAGCTGCATATAATGTAGGTATGGGACACATAGCAGATGCACAAACTTTAGCTACGAAAATGGGGCTTAACAAAAATATCTGGAGTGATTTGAAAAAAGTTTTACCACTTTTGTCTCAAAAAAAGTACTATAAAACTCTAAAACACGGCTATGCTAGAGGGAGTGAGCCTGTTAGATATGTTGATTCAATCTATGATTATAAAGATATTTTACAAAATATAAATGAAGAAACTAAAGAGACGATAGAGCAGGAAATAGAAGAAGAGCAGTAGAGCGTAAAAGGAGGTTTCTCCTTTTACAAACTAACTATAAAGTGTTGCCTTCTTTACCATCAGAGAGTGAAGTTAAAAAACTCTCCATATCATACTTGACTCTGTATTCTGGTGTCATGATATGGATTAGTATATCGCTAAGATCTATAACGACCCAGTCCTCACTCTCATCAACATGTACAAAAGTCTCAGTTGGCTTTAAGTCAGTTTTTATGTGGTTCAAAAGAGCAGTTGTGTGTTTTGAACTTAGTGATGAAGCTATAATGGCATACTCTACAAAGTAATTTTTTTCTCTTAGGTCAAAGACTTCTATTGACTCTGCCTTGTTCTTATCTAGTGAGTTTACTATTTTTTCTATTCTTGATTGCATTTTTTTCCTTGGTAAAATTTTATTATCTCATCTGCACATTTTGATGGCAGTTTTGTTATGTCTAAATCTTCTCTTAACATAGTTGATGAGATATCTATGTCAATGTTAAGTCTTAAATAACTCTCTGGTATATCTACTCTATCTCTTGATGCCACTATAAATGTAACTAAACTATTTAGCTCATCAAAACTCGTCCATTTACTTAAAGAGGAGAGATTATCTGCGCCTATGACTAAGTATATCTTCTTATAACTTTTTAGAAGATGCTTTACACTCTCTATGCTTGGAACTTTTTTGTTTTGCTTAACTTCGTAGTCACTGACTTCAACCTCATTTGAGTCACTAAAAATCTCTCTTAGCCATTTTAGCCTCAACTCTGAGGGTGCAAAGAAATGCGATTTAAAAGGATTTAGATATGTAGGCATTACTACTACTTTGTCAATCCCTTTTATCTCCAAAAGAGCTTTTACAAGAGCCTCGTGAGCGATGTGAGGCGGATCAAAAGAGCCGCCAAAAAGTGCAATAGTTTCCATAGACTTGTCCAAATTTAAAGCGAATTATAGCTAATTTTGGATAAAATAATTTGATTTTTTTAATTTTAGGAATTATATATGGCGCTTAAGATAGCAATAAACGGATTTGGTAGGATTGGCCGCTGTGTCATGCGCATAGCAGCTAGTAGAAATGATGTCCAAATCGTAGCAATAAATGACTTAGCTACAATTGACATGATTCTCTACCTATTAAAAAATGACTCAGTTCACGGAACATTTAAAGGTGAGGTAGTTCAAGTTGATGAAAACAATATTAATATAGATGGCAAAAATATCAGAGTCTTTAATGAAAGCGATCCTAAAAAACTTGCCTTTGCTGAGTGTGGTGCGGACATTGTTTTAGAGTGTACCGGTTTATTTTTAACTCAAGAGAGTGCTCAAATTCATATAAACAATGGAATAAAAAAAGTTCTTTTCTCTGCTCCATCACAAGACAAGGAGACTGCTACTTTTGTAATGGGAGTAAATGAATATCTCTACGCTGGGCAAAATATAGTCTCTAATGCATCTTGTACTACAAACTGCTTAGGCCTTGTTGCAAAGACTTTGGATGAGGCTTTTGGGATTGAAAAGGGTTTGATGACAACTATTCACTCATATACAAATGATCAAAATCTTTTAGATGTAAAGCACTCAAGAGATAGACGTCGTGCAAGGGCAGGGGCTATCAATATGATACCTACTACAACTGGTGCTGCAAAAGCTTTAGGTTTAGTTCTTCCACAATTAAATGGAAAACTTCATGGTCAAAGCGTTCGCGTCCCAACCCCAGATGTTTCTATGGTTGACCTAAATGTAGTAGTAAGAAAAAAAACAAGTGTAGAAGAGGTAAATGCTCTATTTAACGAGATGGCAGCGACTAAGCTAAAAGGACTTTTGCTCATTGATAAAGAGATGAGGGTATCTCAAGACTTTGTAGGATGCTCTTATAGTGCAATAGTTGCAGAGGATTTAACTCAGGTAATTGCAGGTGATATGATCAAAGTAATGGCGTGGTATGATAACGAATGGGGTTATTCAACAAGACTTCTTGATATGGCTCTACACATCTCATCTAACAAATACGCAAAATGAGTAGAACTCGTTTTGCAAAGCTAATACCCAAATGGTACTTAGTCGGGCTCGCTGAGGACACTTCAGCAGTAAGTTCATAATATCTAACATTATAAAAAAAATTAAGGAATTATATGGAATTATTAAACATAAAAAACTTAGATTTAGCTGGTAAAAAAGTCTTTATAAGATGTGATTTTAATGTCCCTATGGATGAGTATGGAAACATCTCTGATGATAGAAGAATCCGCTCAGCTCTTTCAACTATAAACTACTGTCTTGATCAAGAGTGTGCAGTTGTTTTGGCATCTCACTTTGGCCGCCCAAGAGGAAAAGTTGATGAAAAATACTCTTTAGTCCCAGTGGCAAGAAGAATCCAGCATCTTTTAAAAAGGGATGTAATAATAGCTAAAGATGTGATAGGCCCAGATGCAATATCTAAGGCAGCTTCACTTAAAAATTCTCAAGTACTGCTTCTAGAAAACCTTCGTTTTGAAGATGGGGAGACTAAAAATGATAGAGATCTCTCAGAAAAACTGGCATCAATGGCAGAATTTTACATAAATGACGCTTTTGGTGTTAGTCATAGAGCGCACTCTTCAGTTGAGGGTATTACGCATTTTTTTGATAATGAACACAAGGCTGCAGGCTTTTTACTGCAAAAAGAGATAACATTTTTCTCCAAACTTATAAACAACCCAGTTCGGCCTTTTGCGGCAATAATTGGAGGCTCAAAAGTCTCTGGAAAACTAGAAGCTCTTATGAATCTACTCCCAAAAGTAGATAAGATGTTTATAGGTGGTGGTATGGCATTTACCTTTTTAAAAAGGATGGGTTACAACATAGGCGCATCTTTAGTAGAAGATGATTTGCTAGAAGAAGCTGGACATATTATGGATGAAGCAAAAAAGCTGGGTGTTAAGTTTTACCTTCCTGTAGATGTTATAGTTGCCGACAAGTTTTCAGAAGATGCAGTAAGTAAGATAGTAACCACACAAGAGATTCCAAACGCTTGGATGGGACTAGATATTGGGCCTGCTACTGTTAGACTTTATCGTGAGGGTCTAGCTGATGTGCAAACAGTTCTTTGGAATGGGCCAATGGGCGTTTATGAGATGGAAAAATTTGCAAGAGGTTCAAGCAAAATCGCTAACTTTGTAGCTGATAGCTATGCTACAACAGTAATTGGCGGTGGAGATACCGCAGACCTTGTTCAAAGAATAGGCGTAGATGATGAGATGAGTTTTATCTCTACTGGTGGTGGTGCATCACTAGAACTTTTAGAGGGAAAAATACTCCCAGGGGTTGAACCTTTAATAATTAACAAAGAGGCCTAATATGATAATTGCAGCTAATTTAAAAACAAATTTAACTAGAGTGGAGACACTAGAGTACCTTAAGAGTTTAGAGATGTGTTTAAGTAAAAACAACATCACTCAAGAAGTTTTGGTATTTCCAGCAACTTCTTCGATAGTTGCACATACTGGAAAGATTACAGTATGTGCTCAAAATGCATATGGGGCTATAAAGGGCGCATATACTGGAGAGATAGGAAGTGTGCATCTTGATGAGTTTGGGATAAAAACCATTCTTATAGGTCATAGTGAGAGAAGACACGTACTAGGTGAATCTCAAGAAGAGCTTGTTAAAAAGTTTGATTTTTATAAAAATCTTGGATTTAAAATAGTCTACTGCGTAGGTGAACCTCTTGAGGTTAGAGAGGCTGGATTTGATAATATGATGGAGTATATCTCAAAGCAGTATGAGGGCATAGACACAAACTATGAAAATCTCATAATCGCTTACGAGCCAGTTTGGGCAATAGGTACGGGACTTACTCCAACTAACGAAGATATAGCATCACTTCATAAGGAACTAAAGAAAAAATCATTAGCTCCACTTCTCTATGGTGGAAGTGTAAAAGTAAGTAATGCAAAAGAAGTTTTAAGTATAGATGCAGTCGATGGCGTTTTAGTTGGAGGTGCAGCACTCAATGCACAAGACTTTTGTGAGATGTGTAAAATTGCGCAAGAGATAGAGAAGA
>JAVEST010000001.1:0-76416 GCA_034006465.1 Sulfurimonas sp.
TTCCGATACCGTGACAAAATAGAGTGAAGGTTCACCTTCATTTTATGAAATAAAATTAAGGAATATTAGAATGATAATGAAGGGTAAAAAAGGTCTTATCGTAGGTCTTGCAAATAATAAATCAATAGCTTATGGAATAGCAAAAGCTTGTGCTGATCAGGGTGCTGAGATGGCTTTTACTTACTTAAATGATGCACTAAAAAAGAGAGTTGAGCCAATTGCTAAAGAGTTTGGAAGTGACAAAGTTTATGAGCTTGATGTCTCAAATGAAGAACATATGGCAGGAATCGCTGCTTTGGTTGAAAAGGACTTTGGAAAGATTGACTTTTTAGTTCATTCTGTTGCATTTGCACCAAAAGAAGCATTGAGTGAGCCTTTTATAAAGACTTCTAAAAAAGCATTTCAAATTGCTATGGATGTATCTGTGTACTCATTTATAGACTTAACTAACCGTCTTGAGAGTGTTTTAGCAGATGATGCATCAATACTAACGCTTTCATACTTAGGTGGACCAAAATATATAGTAAACTACAATGTGATGGGTGTTGCTAAAGCTGCACTTGAATCAAGTGTAAGATATATGGCAGTTGACTTAGGTAGAAAAGGACAAAGAGTAAATGCAATCTCAGCTGGACCGATAAGAACATTGGCTGCTGCAGGAATAGGCGATTTTAAACAGATTTTAAATTGGAATGAGACAAACTCACCTCTAAAGAAAAATGTTACAACTGAACAAGTTGGAAACTCTGCAATGTATCTACTTAGTGACTTAGCATCTGGCGTGACTGGTGAGATTCACTATGTTGATAGCGGATACAATATCATGGGAATGGCAGCTGCTGAGACTAATGGAGATGGTAAAACTGTATTCTCTTGGGATGTAAGATAGTCCTACTCAAAAAACACAAACAAAAGTATAAACTTCTGTTTGTGCCTCTTTTAGAGTTAATCTATATCTAACTATAGATATACAGGCTTTTAAAAAGGCTTCCTTCTCTTTATTACATCAAGGAGAGTTAAATTTGATATAATCTCTCTTATGATAAAAAAACTCTTTTATATAATCTTTATGTTAATACTTATCTCGATCATCTCATTTTTAGCGATTCATGCAGCACCCAATAGTTTTTTTGCAGCAGGAGAGTTAAATCCTAACATGACAGAAGAGGCTATAGCGCAACTAAAAGCGGTTTATGGCTTAGATAAATCTCTCACGGCCCAATACCTAGACTGGATAAAAAATATAGTTACACTAAATTTTGGCATCTCTTTTGTGACGGGCCAAGATGTGAGTAGCGAGATATTAAAAAGACTTCCAATCACACTTATTATGAATAGTATAGCTCTAATTGCGGTCTTTGCTATCTCTTTATATCTTGGTATAAAAGCGGCATTAGAGTATGAAAAGAAGGCAGACTATGTTATCCGCCAAATCTCTTTAGTCTCTTTTTCTATGCCATCTTTTTATCTAGCACTACTCTTTATTATCTTTTTATCACTCAATTTAAATCTTTTTCCTATCGCTGGACTTCACTCTATAGAGCCAAAAGAGGGTTTAGCTTACTATAGTGATATGGCTTGGCATCTAGTGCTTCCAGTTGGTGTTATGATTTTTGTAGGTCTTGGTAGTATGATAATTTATGTGCGCTCACTAACATTAGAGATACTAAAGAGTGATTACTACTTTTTTGCTCTCTCTCGCGGATTATCAGAGCAAAAATTGCTTCGTTACTACATACTCCCAAATCTCTTACCGCCCATCATCACGCTACTTGGATTGTCTCTACCTGGGCTTATTGGCGGAAGTGTTATCTTGGAATCTATCTTTGGCATAGATGGAATGGGGCAACTTTTTTTTATGAGTGCATTAAGCCGTGACTACCCCATAATCATGGGGACTTTGATAATAACGGCAGCTTTGACGCTTTTGGGGAATATGATAGCGGATTTGATACTACTAAAACTAAATCCATATATCAAACGTGGGTAAAATTTTAGTTTAGAACTTGCAGTTAGAGCGAGAAAGGTAGAAAAAATTGCTGTAAGTTATATATGCATTCCCACGCAGAGCATGGGAACGAGAGGAGATCTCGGACTATTAATTAAACAGTGCCTCTAGTGCATCAACTCCATCTTTTGATTCTTGTGCTTCACCTTGTTCATCTGTAACTTCATTATTTTCTACAAGCTCAATGTTTAAGCCCGTTAGCATAGATGCAAGACGAATATTTATACCACTCTTACCAATGGCTTTTGATTTTTGATCAGCTGGCAGTGTAATGATGGCTTTTTCAGGCTCTCCATTTTCATCTCTTACAATCTCAACATGAGAGATAATTGCAGGCGACATAACTCTTGAGATAAAGAGTTCAGGAATAGTAGTGTACTCAACACAGTCAATATTTTCGCCAATAAGCTCACGGCTTACAGCGTTGATTCTAACACCTTTTACACCAACTGTAGCACCAACTGCATCAACTTGTGGATGCGTACTTATAAGTGCTATTTTAGCTCTCTCGCCTGGTATTCTTGCACTTTTTTCTATGATAACAGCACCATCAGCAATCTCAGGAACTTCAAGCGCTAAAAGCTCTTCTAAAAACTTAGGAGAAGTTCGTGATAGTTCTATTTGGATACCATTTTCTTTATCCATCAGTACTCGGCGAACAACAGCTTTTAGATGATCTCCTTTTTTGAAAATCTCACCTTTTATACGACTCTTCATTGGCAAAACTGCACGAACTTCATCTACCTCTATATATGTAGCATTTTGAGAGTCAACACTTGTTACACGACCATTTACAAGTGTACCTATTTTAGAGTTGTATTTGTTAAAAAGTTCATCTTCTACAAGTCTTTGAACATGGTACTCTATCTCACGATGCAGATGAGATGCAGCGGTTCTTCCATACTCTTCTAAGTCATGTGGGATTTGGAGTTGATCATCAAGTTCTACTTGATCGTCATACTCCCTAGCATCAGTTATAGAGATATACGCAGGTGCAATTTCTTCGTCTTGAAGCTTCTTGTCATCATCAGCTACAACAGTAATAGTTTGAACTATATCCACACTTCTTTTTGTTTTATCAATATTTGCTTCAAAAGCAAATCTTCTATCAATAACTCTCTTTGCAGTTTGGACAAATGCAGTCTTTAGAGCCTCTATAACTTTGTCAGGTTGGAGACCTTTTTCATGTGCAATAGCGTCAACAATATCTAAGATTTTTTCCATATCAATTTCCTTGATTTTTTGCATAAGCAATGGTTTTTTTAAAGTCTCATAAAAAACAGTAATAATAATATTTGTTGGGATTTCTTATGAAGTTTGAAATTATATCCAAAAATATCTTTAATATGACTTTTAGTAGTTTTTGTATATAATGCAAGACTTTTTAATAGTAGTAGGAATGGTGTTTGAGTGTTTAGAGTTAACGAGGTTAAAACCTCGCTTCCAAGAGAGTGGTAAGCTTGATACAACTTTCTTAAGCGATGCTTTTAGCTTGAGAAGAGTAGCGGAGTTACTTCCGATACCGTGAGAAAATAGAACAAAGAGGCACAAGTGCCGAGGGCTTCCTGCCGAAGGAAACTCAGCGCGCACGACGGAGTACCCTTGGGGTATTAGCGTAGGTAGCGGAATTACTTCCGATACCGTGAGAAAATAGAACAAAGAGGCACAAGTGCCGAGAGCCTTGCGCTGAGCAAAACAAAGCGTTAGCGTAGGTAGCGGAATTACTTCCGATACCGTGACAAAGTAAGATGAAGGGTTTCCTTCATTTTACAAAGTAAAATTAAGGGACATAAGGTTCCCTTAAATTTATGAAATAAACTAAGAGCAACAAGGTTGCGAGGGCTTCCCGCCGAGGGAAACTCAGCGTTAGCGTAGTAAAACGGACTTGTTCGTTTTGCGTGATAAATGAATAGGGAAAAGGTTCCCTTAAATTTATGAAATAAATTAAAGGAATTAAAGAGATGGATTTAAAATTTGCAAGAACAGATATCGAAACAAAACCAAAAAAAGTTGATTTAGAAAAACTAGAAGCTAGTGTTGAAAAAGAGGGGAGTATGATTTTTTACTTTGATAAAGAAAACTCTCACAAAGATTTGCTAGAGCTTCAAGACCACTTTGAACAAAAAGGCAAGAGTTTCTATATGAGCGAAGTAAAATATGGTCTCTCAGACAATGAGTATATGTACCAAGTACATATCATTAGCTAGGAAACAAAAATGAATATTCTCACCAAGGGATTAGTGGCTAAAAACAGTTTGGACCTGTTCAAACTGTTTGAGACAAAATAATGAAACTATTTATTGAGACGCTAGGTTGTGCTATGAACTCACGAGATAGTGAGCATATGATAGCCGAACTTACAGAAAAAGAGGGATATGAGACTACGAATGACTTCAGAGAAGCAGACCTAATACTCATAAACACCTGCTCTGTTAGAGAAAAACCAGTTTCAAAGCTTTTCTCAGAGTTAGGAGTATTTAATAAAAGAAAAAAGCCAGATGCAAAGATTGGTGTTTGTGGCTGTACAGCTTCGCATCTAGGCGAAGAGATTATAAAAAGAGCGCCATATGTAAACTTTGTACTAGGTGCCAGAAATGTCTCTAAAATCAGTGAAGTTTTACACAAAGACAAGGCTGTTGAGATAGATATAAACTACGATGAGAGTGAATTTGCTTTTAATGACTTTAGAACATCTCCATACAAAGCTTTTATAAATATCTCCATCGGCTGTGATAAGTCTTGTACTTACTGCATAGTCCCAAAAACTCGTGGTGATGAGATTTCTATCCCTGATGGACTTATTATAAATGAAGCTAAAAGAGCGGTAGATGCTGGAGCTAAAGAGATTTTTCTTTTAGGTCAAAATGTAAATAATTATGGGCGCAGATTCTCAGGCGAACATGAAAAGGTAAACTTCTCAGAGCTTCTTAGGCGGCTTTCAAAGATAGAAGGACTAGAACGCATCCGCTTTACTTCTCCGCATCCTTTTCACATGGATGATGAGTTCATAGAGGAGTTTGCAAAAAACCCTAAAATATGTAAATCTATGCATATGCCACTTCAAAGTGGCTCTAGCAAAGTTTTAAAAGAGATGAAACGAGGCTACTCAAAAGAGTGGTTTTTAAACCGTGTAGAAAAGCTTCGCGCAGAGTGTCCAGAAGTCAGCATCTCTACTGATATCATAGTAGCCTTTCCAGGTGAGAGCGATGAAGATTTTCTTGACTCTTTAGATGTTATGCGTCAAGTTAGATTTAACCAGATATTTTCTTTTAAATATTCTGCTCGTCCTGAGACGGAAGCAGAGCACTTCACTAATACTGTCGATGAAGAAGTGGCATCTCAGAGGCTTACAGCACTTCAGACTCTTCATACTGAGATTTTGGATGAGATAAATGCTACTTCTCTAGGAAAAACCTACAGAGTTTACTTTGAAGACCTTGTTCAAGACTTCTATGTAAGTGGTAGAAGCGATAATAACATCGTTATAAAAGTAAAGGGTTCTGATGAACTTTTAGGTGAATTTAGAGATGTTAAGATAACTTCCATTGGAAGAACTATTTTAACAGGTGAAGTTGTTGCTTAAAAAAATAAGTCGTGCCCTTGCTCTAATCATAGTGCCTTTACTGGGTTCGCTTTTGATTAGAATTTTATATATAACAAACAAAAAAAAGTTTTATGCTCCAGATAGTATTGGTGATGAGCCGATCATTATGGCTTGTTGGCATGGTGAACTTTTAATGATCCCATATGCCTACACTAGATTTAGGAAAACGCCGCATGTAAAATTACTGATTTCAGAACATTTTGATGGTAACCTAATTGCAAAAACGCTAGAGTTTTTTAAATTTGGCACAATTCGTGGCTCATCCACTAGAGGTGGAGCAAAAGCCTTAATAAAGTCGATTAAGGAACTAAAAGACGGTTATGATTTGGGTATAACGCCAGATGGACCAAAGGGCCCTAGACATGAAGTTGCAGATGGTATAATTGTTATGGCTCAAAAAGCAGATGTAAAAATCGTTCTTGTTGAGATAAAACCTAGTTCATATTGGCAATTTTCATCTTGGGATAAATTTGTAATACCAAAACCATTTGGTACAATAAACTACTATATTAGCGATTTGATTGATATTAGCGGTATGGAAATGGAAGAAGCGAGAACTATAATAAAAAAGGGGCTAGAAACTCATGAGATCTAGAGTGTTGATTCCAATTGTAGCTTTTTTTCTAATCTTCCTTATGGCACTCTATTTTCTTATAAACCCATCCTATGAAAAATCCCTAAAAGCAAAATATTACTATGAGATAGGCGAGTATAAAGAGGCTCTTTTTTATGCAAAAGAGGCTTTTAGTATGGATATATATAACCGTATGGCATCTACAGTTATGGCTCAGTCTATCACCTCTCTTAAGTATGTCTCTTATATAGAAGATGCAAGAGCCTATATGCAAGATATCAATAAAATTGCCACACATGAAGTAATCTCTAACGCTGATAGAGCAAAGATAAGAACCATTTGTGAGATAATGATAAGTTCATATAAAAAATTAGCACCAAGTGTTGTGACTGACGAGAACTTAGTAAATCAAGCGGCAACATATAATAAAGATTTCGAGAAGTTACTTGAAAAAGTTAATAAGTAAGAAAAGAGTAACCTTTTTAGAGCATCTTGAAAGCTTTAGGGGTTATTCGGATCTGACTATAAAGAGTTATGACGAAGCTATACAAGAAGCGCTAGAGTATGTAGAAATTTACGAAGAAGATGAAAAAACCACTATCAACCTTATGCCATATCGCATAAAAATAGCAAAATTAAATCCTAAGAGTATAAGTAAAAAACTAAGTGCTATAAGAGGCTTTGTAGAGTTTTTAAATGATAACGAAATGAGTGTTTTTCTAAAGGCAGATGATAGTATAAAAGTAGCAAAAACTCTACCAAAACCAATATCACATAAACATATAATAGAGGCGCTAGAATACGCAGATGAGTATGAGAGACTAATCGTTGTTATGCTCTACACTTTAGGCCTTAGAATATCTGAACTTTGTGATTTAAAACTAAGTGATATATCTAGTGAGTGGATAAGAGTTTTAGGTAAAGGCGCTAAACATAGAGATGTACCACTTCTTAAATCAACCAAGAAACTCATAGATGAGTATTTGTCCAAAAACTCCCCAAAAGTATTTCTTTTTGAGGCAAATGATGAAAGATTAAGCCAAAACACTCTAAGATATAGGGTTAATAAAGTCTTTAAAAGGGTAGGATTAAAAGTGTCGCCACATCAACTCCGTCACTCTTATGCGACAGAGTTACTAAATGGTAGTGCATCTATCGCTGATGTTAGTGAACTTTTAGGGCACTCTAGCATGGCTACAACTCAAATATATACAAAATTAGGCAGTGCATTGAAACAACAAAACTATAACAAAGCACATCCTTTATGTGGAGATGAATAGTGCTTGGCAAACTTTTTGAATCCATCTATAGTAAGGTTTTCGTAGCTATTGTTATTGAACGTTCAAAGAGTGTTGTATATATTCAAATAAGTAGTAAAAAACATACCCCTAAAAACTATCATAAAAGCTTTGAAGATACAGAGTTTACTACAACTATGAGAGAGTATATTGACTCTTTTATAGGTGAATCACCTTTTTCTTATATCTGCGTTTTAGACTACTCAGAGGAACAAGGTGCTATCCCAACATGTTCTACTAAAGATATGTCAGCCTTTGGCGACTTTAGTGCTTCAAAGATGATGTGCCATGAAAATGATTGGGCTTATTACACATCAGTATCAGGCATTGAGACAATCAAAAAAACCTATGCAGGCATAGGAGTTGATTTTATATTTTCCTCTTTTAGTATATTGTCTAGTTTTTTTAAAGATAAAATAGAGACACAGTTAGGACTCTTTGTTCTAGTAGAAGAAAACTACATTACAGTAGGTGTTTTTGATAAAATGAAGCTCCTATTTGGCGAGCATTTATATGTTGGACATGATAACAATCAAGATGAGATGATGATGGATTCATCAGATTCTGAGATTGATTTGGATTTAGAATCTAGTATAGATTTAGATGATATTGACACTATGAGTGATATTGATGGTTTGGATGATTTTGGAGATATTGAAGATCTTGATGCCATAGATGAGATAGATGAATTTTCACAATCTCAAGATGATGATTTTTTAGATGAAGAGGATGATTTTTTAGTTCAAGGCCCAAGTAGTTTTAATGAGGATTATCAAAGATTTACAGCTATTCAAAATTCTGTAAATAGGTTTTATAAAGACTCTAAATATCAAAGTAAATTTATAGAGACTGTTTATATCGCTGATGCTATAGGGGTAAGTGCTGATCTTAAAACATACCTTGAAGAAGAGATGTTCTTTAGCGTTTTTGTTAGACATATAGATCTTGGTGGTGAGATGATTGACCTTGCAAAGGCAGAGTTAAAATGAAATATAGTTATATAAAACCACGTAAAAAAAGTGTGATATCTGCAGAGCTAAAGTTAATCTTTAGTTTTTTCAGCATTACACTTATTATGCTTTTTTTAACTTATTTCTTTTTATTTTTTAAAGATTATAGATTTACTCAAAATATAGAAGATATAAAACAAAAGATGATTGAGTTAGAAGCAAGTGTGCAAAAGATGAACTCACAGATAACTTTTATAGAAAAAGAAGTCCAACTTAGTGAGAGAATAAGCACTAAAAATACAGTACTAAAAGACTCTATAGCAAATCTTTTTGATCTTGTTCCACAAAGAATAACTCTATCACAAGCTACACTCTTAAAAAATGGGCTAATACTCCATGGAATAACACCCAACAAAGATGTCTATAATTTTATGCTCCAAGCACCTCTTCGCTCTATCTTCCACAGAACTTATAGCAGTTTTTATGAGAGCCAAAATGGCTGGCTTAAGTTTGTTTCTACAAACTATATAGATGAAGAAGAGTTATCGCTAGAGTCTCCTAGATATGAGGAAGAAAAAGAGGTTGATGATGAAGATTAATATAACAAAACAGAGCCTATATCTTCTTTTTTTCTCGATAATATTACTACTATTTGTGCTAATTTTTTCCTTTTTAGTTCTTATCCCTGAGGGAAAAAACTATAGAGAACAAAGAGGAGTCCTAAATAAAGAGGCTATGGAGCTTAGAAGATATGAAGAGTTTACAGATAAAACTTTAGATAAGCTAAAGCAGTTACAGTCTGATAATGCCCATATAATAACCTCTTTTGACAACTCTTTTAATCCTGCAAGATTCAAAAAACTATTTAGAAATTATTTTATATCCCTAGAGTTATTAGAACAAAAACAACTAGCCGATGAAGACGAGTTTAGTGTTTATGAGGTAAATACAACTTCATCTATAAACTCTCCACAAAGTTTTTATAACTTCTTAGATGCAATAAACAAGTCTGATTGGATTATAGGTGTAAACTTTCCTATAGAGTTTAAACGAGACCATGAACTTATAAGTTCATCTTTTACTATGAGAGTCTATAGAAGCAAAAAAGTATCACAGTAGTAGTTCTTTTACCTTTGTAAAAGTTTCTCTGTTTGTGTAGAGAAATGGACGCATCTTAGGCTCTATTTTTAAAACTCTACACTCCTCTTTAAACTCTTTAGTCATGGAACTTTTTGCATCTAAATAGGGCAAGATAAAAACAAACCCTTTTGAGAAACTCACCAAAAACTCTCTTCCTGCGACTAAGCTACTCTGTTTAAGAAGTAACTCTCTCTCACTAAAGCTAAGCATATAAGATTTTGTCTTTAGAATCTTATCTATTATAAAGATATCTGAACGAATGTTCTTAGTGGATTTAAAATAGCTTAGCTCTTTTATATGAGCAATCTCAACTTGTGGGATAAGGCTTTCTCTATCAGCATCTAGGTACTCAAAACTCTTTTTGATGCCATTTAAGTACTCATCTAGCAGAACATTTGTATGCTTATGTCTAAAAGAGTTTCGCTTTATATCTTTATCTCTGTTTGTTGCATCTTCAAAGTATTTTATAGAGTTGTTTTTGAGATAGATATATAGTTCACTCTTATCAAGATGCAGAAGTGGGCGGACTAGGGTGTAGCCATCTCTCGTCTGCACTCTTTGCATCCCAGCCATCTCCGCACATCCAGCACCTCTACAAAACTGCATGAGCATCCACTCAAATCTATCGCCAAGATGATGAGCAGTTAAGAGATTTTCATAAAAGTGTTTTTTTATAAGAGATTCAAAAAAATCGTATCTTATCTCTCTAGCTTTTGCTTCAAAGTTAGACTCGATGCTAGGAGCATCTAGAGTGTGGCAGAGTAGATTGTGCTTTAGAGCTAACTCTTTAGCATAAGAGACTTCCAGCTCACTCTGTGCTCTTTGTTTGTAGTTTACTATAGCTATATCAAACTCTATACCTTCACCTAAAAGCAGGAAAAAAAGGGCTGAAGAGTCCACTCCACCTGAGAATGCTAAGAGGTTTTTTTTACCCCTTAGTTGGTGCAGAGTAGAGTGTTCAAGCATAAACTTTAGTCTCTGTTATCAACTGTTAGAGTAAAAGTGTCACCTATAGGTTTCGAGACTGAAGTCCCACTTCCAAAAGAGTTATCAACTGTTGCAGTTAGAGTGTCGCCTATAAGCTCAGTGATTTTTGCTATATAAATCTTACCAAACTCCAGTTCTGTGTCTTCTTTTCTATCATTTACATAGATTTCGCCATCAATCTCAGGCGCCCACATAAGCTCTTTTGCACTTAGAAGATACTCATGCTCATCACTCTCTTTATCGATGATGATTTTTGTATCCATTTGCACTCTTTTTTCTAAAGACTCACTTCTTACTTTTGAAGCTATATCTCCCAGTGTTTGAGCTCTTTTGGCTATGGTTTTTGCTGAGATTTTATCGCTCATATCGTAAGCTGGGGTTGTCTCCTCATCGGAGTATGAAAAGACATTTATCCTATCAAAACCAAACGAAGATGCAAACTCCGTCATCTCAAGAAACATCTCTTTTGTCTCTTTTGGATGCCCAACTATAAAGCTCGTTCTTATAAATGAGTTAGGCAGACTCTTCATAAAGTCTAAAAGCTCTAGCGTTTTACTTTTGCCAAAACCTCTCTTCATGATGCCCAGCATCTCATCGTTAATATGCTGGATGGGCATATCAAAATAGTTATGAAAAATCTCACTCTTTGCAATGTTTTTTAAAAGAGAGATAGTTGTTGTTGATGGATATAAGTAGAGGATGCGAGCACTTTTTACGCCCTCGATAAGCTCTATGCGTTGTATAAGTAGGCTTAGCCCATCTTTGATGTTTTGGTCTCTTAAAAACGAAGAGCTATCTTGTGATACAAAGCTAAAATCATAGTAACCCTTAGCCACTAAAGACTCAACTTCTTTTGCGATAGAGTCAAGGTTACGAGAGTTTAGCTTACCTTTAAAAGAGGGAATAGCACAAAAACTACAAGTTTGGTTGCAACCTTCTGAGAGTTTGATGTAGGCGTGATAAGTTGAACCAGTTACTACTCTCTCGCTTCCATCTATAAGAAAAACTTCATCTGAGAAACGGCTCTTTTTCTCTTTTAGTAACTCATCAATGCGGTCATAATCGCCAACTCCAGTAAAGATATCTACCTCTGGCATCTGCGTTGCTAAGTCCTTTTTATATCTCTCACTAAGGCATCCTGCCATCACTAAAACAGAGTCCTCTTTTCTTGCTTCATGAAGAGATAAAACGGTGTTTATAGACTCCTCTTTTGCAGCATCTATAAACCCACATGTATTTACGATGATAACATCAGCTTCATCTTGTCTATCAGTGAGTGTAAAGTTTTGAAGTTTGCCCATCATAACTTCAGTATCGACAAGATTTTTAGTGCATCCAAGAGAGACTATATGGAGTTTGTTGCTCATTATTACTACTTTTGTAAAAATTTTCGTAATTATATCTAAGTTAGTGGTGTAACAAACTAAAATGCTACAATACGCCCATGAAAATATATGATGTTTTAATCCTCGGCGGAGGGGCTAGTTCTTTGATGTGTGGAGCTCATTTGAGCAAGAAGTTAAATGTTGGCATCATCGATGTTAACGCTAAGGTTGCACAAAAACTCAAAATCTCTGGTGGTGGAAAGTGTAATATTACAAATACCATAATGAGCGAGAAAAACTTTGACGCTGATGCGGAGCTTATAGATAGTGTTTTGAGTCGTTTTAGTAGAGATGATTTGCTAGAGTTTTTAAGGCAAAATGGACTTAGTCCAGTTGTGCGAAAAAGCCGTTACTATTTTTGCAAAGACTCATCTGAAGAGATTATAAATATCTTAAAAAAACTCACCTCAAAACACACTTTTATGCTAAATACGGAGATATTAGAAGTTAGTAAAAGAGATGAGATTTTTTGTGTTAAAACAAACAAGGGCGAGATTAAAGCCAAAAAAATTGTAGTAGCAACAGGGGCTAAGAGTTACAAAACCTTAGGAGCTAGTGAGATAGGGCTTGACATTGCTAAAAGCTTTGAAGTTGCAACAAAAGAGTTTACTCCTGCACTTGTGGGCTTAACTCTTCAAAAAGAGCAGTTTTGGATGAAAGAGCTAAGCGGACTTAGTTGTAATGTTCGCATAAAAGTAGAAGATAGAGTCTTGGAAGAGGATTTGCTTTTTGCGCACAAAGGCATTAGCGGACCTGTTATTCTTAGTGCATCTCTATATTGGAAAAAGGGAAATATCTCTATAGATTTTTTACCAGATAGAGATATATCAGAACTTACAAGGGGAAGCAAGAAACTTATAAGTTCGGTTATACCTTTGCCAAAAAGACTTAGTGTAGCGATACTTAAGGCCTTAGATGTTGTAGATGTAGAGTGCAAAAAAATCACAAAAGAGCAAAAAGAAAAACTTCAAAATATCCATAACTATGAATTCGCCCCAGCTGGAAACTTTGGCTTTACTAAGGCTGAGGTTTGCCGTGGTGGAGTCCTCTGCTCTGAGTTAGACTTTAAAACTCTAGAGTCAAAAAAGGTTAAAAACCTACACTTTATAGGTGAGGTCGTAGATGTGACGGGAGAACTTGGAGGTTACAACTTCCAGTGGGCTTTTAGTAGCGGCACTGTTTGTGCAAGAGAGATAAATAACTCTATCTCGTGAACTTCTTGCAAGTAGTGTGACAAAACTAGGAAGTGAGGCTTCTATGAATGCTAACCAATGGCATCCTTTATGATGAGCCTTGCACAGTGTAGTTTTAAAATTAGAGCATAAATTTATAAGCCTTGTCTGCGAGGTTAAAACCTCGCTTCCTAGAAGAGATAACAATAGATAAAATAAGCATTTTACTCAACCACAGTCCGCATAGAGACATTTAGTGCGACTTCATCATCTATGTGCTCAGATATTTTTTTCTTTAAACTTACCAAATCTTCTTTACTTAAAAGTGTATCGCTTCTTGTTTTTATGTAGAGGAGTGGAATCTTAGAACTTAGATCTACTTCTAAAACGCTAATATCGATCTTTTTATTATCTATGATGTAGATTTTGTTGTTTAGTTTGCTTAGGATGCTGTTTTGCTTGATGAGTTTTGTAAAGGAGACTATCAAGGGGATTGCCACTAAAGCTAAAATTATAGAGGTATAAAGCAGTCCTTTTCTTGCTCTTTTTAGTGGTGAGTATCCTAAGACTAAAAATGTTAAAGATGCAGAGAGTGTGATACCTACGAGGTTGGTGATAAAGAGTAAGAATGAGCCATAAATGATGTCTATATTGCCCCAACCTATACCGATTCCCGTTACACTTAGTGGCGGAATAAGAGCTACGGCTATTGCCACTCCTGCTAAACTCTTAGCGACTTCACTTTTTGAGCTTGCGTAAGCTCCAGCAATTCCTGAGATAATGGCTACCATAAGGTCGAGTACATTTGGATTTAGTCGCCCTCGCATCTCTGGTGTTAGCTCTGATAGAGGCATAGAATAGGTGTAGATGCAGGAGAAAAACAGAGCTGTAACTACACCGTATGCCAATGTTTTAATACTGCTGCTAATGAGTTGATTTTCAGCTCTAACTACACCCATGGAGAGTGAGATTATAGGGCCCATAAGCGGTGCTAAAATCATCGCACCAATGATAACTGGAGCTGAGTTTTGAAACAAACCTGTAGTTGAGAGGAGTGTACTTAGTACCATTAGCACTATAAAGATTGAGCTAAACTTTGAACTCTCTCTTAGTGAGAGAAATAGATCTTTAAAGTCATCTTCTTCTGCTCTTTTAAAGAAGGGAACAGTCTCACTCAAAAGAGAGCTTACCATCTCACCTTTTGGCAAGTCGTTTGTTTTTATAGTATCTTTTTCATCTTCTGTTGTAAGTGTTTTTGGTAACTCTTTTATCTCTCTGCCTAAAGAGATACTAAGAGCCTCTTTTATAACCTCTAAATCAATAACTTTAGAGCTTACTAAACTCTCATCTATTTTAAAATCCATAGGCTTAGAACTTGTGATATTTAACTTTGAAGTTTTTATAACGCCTATACTTCTAGGAAGATTGCTTAGTGAAATTTTACTATAAAAAAATACCAAAAAGAGATAATAGATATAGGACAAGATGCTTGTAGGTGAGAGTATAAAAGCATTTAGTTTGCCATCTTGAAATGAAAAATCTTCATTATCTCTGTTGTTGCTGGCATATTTTACACTGTGCTTAAGTATCAAAATGCCAGTTGCTGCGGTATGGAGTTCATAATCTTTTATAGTTGTAAAGGTAAAATCTTTAAAGCTTAGATGTCTTATATGTATAAAAAAGTTTTTAACTTTTGCGAAGAAAAATCTCTTCTCTAAGCTGACATTGTTTAGCCCATGAACGTTTCCTATAATGATGCTTGTTAGAGCAGGTTCACCGTTACAAAGAAGTATATCTACTTTTATGTATCTTGAACTCTTTAACGAATCTTCAAGAGCTTCATGGATGTCTTTTGAGACTCCATAGCTTGAGATGGTTTTAGGATTATTAGTAGTTGGAAGGATGGCTATATTTATATCACTATTTAAGTGATTTTTAAAAAAAACTTTTATTGTCTCATCACTAAGATATAACAAAGCAAATGCTTTTGATTCATTCGCATCAATAGTCTCATTATAGTATTTTAACTCTACCTCTAGCTCATAGTGAGTTTTTATAAGCAGGACCAAGTCACCAAAAGCAGTCGTTTGTTCTTCATCTTTGCTTGTAACTAAAAAAACTTTTTTTATCATTAGATTTCTACTTTTAACTAGAGTTTGTTTAAACTTTGGATTATATCATTATTTATAAAGCCTAATTGAATGCTTTATAGAATTAGTAAGATAGATCCTGAATTAAGTTCAGGATGACGAGTGTCCCGTCATTTTGTGCTTGACACGGAATCTAGTTTATAGATGAATCAGAGGGTTTAATTAATAATGTAAAATTCATAGTCAAAAAAAAAGAGTACTTTTAATAACGAACTCTAAAACTAGAGGGTATAATCTTTTTTAGAAAAACATAACTCTTACTGTTGGATAATTTCATGAAAAACATTTTAATATTAGCTCTTTTGTTAAGTTTAGCCCAAGGGGATGTTGTAAAAAAAAATACACTCGCTTGTCCTAGTGTTGAGGCACTAAGAGGTGCACCCCTTAGTAAAGATGATGATCCTATGAGTCTTAGTCTTTATAGCATTGCAAATAATTGCATCATCATAAGTCATAAGGACAAGATTGAGGCGATTGGATATGATCCATCAAATACAAAAGAGATGTTTCAAAAAATCATCTATAAAAAAACAGGGGCGACTCTTTATATCTTAAAGTCGAGCATAGATGTTGAGCAAAGTGGTAAGAAAAACACTATAAGATTTTAAAGTGACAAAATAGAACTACGAAACCCTTTTAAAACAAGCTAAAATGTCATAAATACAAAGTGAGGTTTTAGCATGAAAGTAGTACTAACAATAGCGGGATCTGACAGTAGCGGTGGCGCTGGGATTCAGGCTGATTTAAAAACCTTTGAAGCTTTTGGTGTTTTTGGCGCATCTGCTATAACTGTGCTTACTGCACAAAATACTATGGGCGTTAGTGACATCTATGAAGTAGAAGCTTCATTTGTAAAAGAGCAGATAGAATCGGTCTTACAAGACTTTGATGTGGCAGCTATAAAGATTGGGATGCTCTACTCAAAAGAGATTATAGATGTAGTAAAAGAGATGATTAAACCTCTAAAAATTCCTATAGTTTTAGACCCAGTCTTTATCTCAAAAGCAAACTCTAAACTACTCAAGCAAGATGCTATAGATGCCATGAAAGAGCTGTTTGAGTATGTGAGCATTATCACCCCAAACACCTATGAGGCTGAGACGCTGTTTAACTACAAGTTTGGAGATACTCCATCACTTGAAAAAATCTTCTGTCAAACTTGTAAAGTTCTTATAAAAAACCATATCTTAGAAGTAAAAGATAAAAAGATAAGCATAGACCAGCTCTTTTTTGGACATGAAAAAAGAGTTTTTCAAACCCTTTACATCGACTCTAGCAGTGTTCATGGAACAGGTTGTTCATACTCAAGTGCCATAGCTGCAAACTTAGCACTTGGAAAAAGTCTTGAAGAGTCTATAGAGATATCTAAAAAATTTATCCACGATGCTATACTAAACGCTCCTAAAATCGGACACTCAAGAGGACCAATAAATCATAAAATTGCAGGAGAGATGCAATGATAAAAATAGCAGTCTCAGCTTGTCTTTTAGGTGATAAGGTTCGTTTTGATGCTGGACATAAGAGAGACTCATTTGTAGTAGATGAGCTAGGAGCTTATGCTGAGTATGTCTCTTTCTGCCCTGAAAATATCGCTTTTGGCTCGCCACGGCCTTCCATCAGGATGGTAAGGGGCGAAGATGATTCACTTCATATCATCTCAAACAAAACAAAAGAAGATCTTACAGATGCCTTAAAAGAGCACTCAAAAATAGAGCTACAAAAGATAAAGTCGCAAAATATAAGGGGCATCATCTTAAAGTCAAAATCCCCAACTTGTGGGCTTATGAGCTCTAAAGTTTACTTAGAAAATGGTTTTGCAGATAGCAAGGATGATGGAGTATTTGCATCTATGTGCAAAGAGGAGTTTGGCTACTTTCCCATAGAAGAAGAGGGCAGACTCTGTGATGCTTGGCTTAGAGAAAACTTTGTGATGCAACTCTTTGCTTATAATGATTTTGAAGAGTTTAAAGTAGATGCAACGATGGGTAAGTTAGTTGATTTTCACAAATCTTACAAGTTTTTACTCCAATCAAAAGATGAAAGCATCTACAGAGAATTAGGTCGCATAGTGGGAAATCACGAGCAAAAGAGTTTTGAGGCCACTTTAAGCGAGTATGAGTTGCTTTTTAAAAAGACTATCTCACAAAAAAGTAGTGTTGGCAAGACTAGAAATGTGCTTGAACATATGAGTGGATTTATAAAGAACTTTTTAGATAGTTCTGAGAAGCAGATGCTCCATGCTCAGATAGATGATTATGTGGCTAAAATCATCCCGCTTGTAGTTCCTCTGAGCACGCTTAGACTCTATGCAACAAAGTATAAAGTGAACTATCTGCTAGAGCAGAGATTTTTAGATCCGTATCCAAAAGAGTTAGCACTTCGCTCAGAGATTAAAAGCACAAAATGAGAAAAATTCTCTGGTTTAGGCGAGATTTAAGAGTAAATGACAATCCACTTCTATCTTGTGAGGGGGAAGTTTTACCTATTTTTATCTTTGATAAAGAGATTTTAGATGCACTAGATGCAGATGATAAAAGAGTTAGTTTTATATATGAGAGTGTTGTAAAACTAAAGGATGAACTTCGTCTGATCGGGCTTGAGCTTAGAGTTTTTTATGGAGATGTTCGAGATGTGTTTTCCTACCTTTGTAGTTTTGGCTTTGATGAGGTTGTGGCATCTGGAGACTACGATGAGTACGCAAAAGAGAGAGATTTAAGAGTCTCGCACAAACTTCACTTTAGATATATACAAGATACCTACATCTTCAGGCATAACGAGGTTTTAAAAGATGATGGAAGCGCTTATCTTGTTTTTACTCCCTTTTACAAAAGAGCAAAACCTATCTTAGAGAGTAAAAGCATAGATGAAGTAAAAAGAGCCAAGCAGACTCTCTTTAGCTTCGACTATGAGGGTTTAGCAAAAGTATATGCAGATAGAAATATCTCAAAAGTAGAGTTAAATATCCAAAATATTGGCTTCATAAATATAGAACTTGAAATAATCTGCCCCTATAAAAAGCTAGAAGATTTAGTAGAAAAACTTCCTAGATATAAAGAAGATAGAGATTACTTAAGTCTTGACTCAAGCTCGCATCTAAGTGTTGATTTGAGGTTTGGGACTATTGGTATTAGAGAGATTTTAAGACGAGTTTTACCTCTACAAAACTCTGAAGCATTTGTAAGACAGCTTATTTTTAGAGACTTTTATGCTTACTTGCTTTTTCATCTGCCATATATCGAGCATAAAAACTACAAACACAGCTTTAATGGCATAGAAGATGAGCAGAAGTTTAAGGCTTTTTGTGAGGCTAAAACTGGTGTACCCATAGTAGATGCAGGAGTGCGAGAGCTTATAAACACAGGTAAGATGCAAAACCGCGTTCGCATGGTTGTGGCATCTTTTTTTACAAAAGATTTACTTCTTCCATGGCAGTGGGGAGAGAGCTTTTTTGCAAAGCATCTCTTAGACTTTGACAAGGCTAGTAATGTTTTATCGTGGCAGTGGAGTGCTGGAACTGGGGTTGATCCGCAACCATATTTTAGAGTTTTTAACCCATATTTGCAAAGTAAAAAGTTTGACAAAGATGGCATCTATATAAAAAAACATCTAAAAGAGTTAAAAGATTTGGACTCAAAATATCTTCACAATGAAGAGTATCTTTTAGCTAACTCTATACAAGGCTATCCAAAACCGATGCTAAAACACAAAGAAGCCGCAAAAAAAGCTATAGAGATTTTTAAAGCATAGATAAAGTAGTTATCAACTAACATTTAAAACCTACCAAGTGTGTAAAAAAAAAGTTAAAATATTTAAAGATAAAGGGAGAGGATGATGAAGATAAAAGTAGCGTTAGAGTGGTTTGTAAACCCCGACCATCTAGCTATGATAGCTGGAGTTCATAGTGGCAAGTATAAAGAAGCTGGGCTTGAGGTTGAGATAATCGAGCCTAAAGAGCACTATGATGGGTTTGAGGATTTAAAGAGTAGCAAGATAGATATACATTGTAATGAGCCTCTGCATCTATTTGAGCATTATTTTGATGGTATAAAATCTTTGGGATGTTTTTTTCAAACTAGAGGCGGGGTTATGATGCGAGCTTCAAGTGTGGCAAAACTGCGAGCAAATGAGAAGATAAAGATAACAACACCAGCTTCAAATCCTACTACAAACAAGCTCGGTTTTGAGATTTTAAAAAGATATGCGAAGAAAAATCACTTTACAATAGATGTGAAAAATGTAGAATTTGTAGAGACAGACTTCTGGCATCTTAAAAATCTTACAGAGGATAAGAGCTTTGATGGAGCGTGGTTGTGTTTTTACAACTTTGAGGGCATTGAGGCTAGGGAACTTGGCTTTGAGAATCTCTTTATAGATCAGTTTGAGTCTCCTTATCCAAACTTCTCAGCACTAGAATTTATGAGCACAGAGGAGATTTTAGAGCAAAAAGGTGAGGCGATTTGTGAGTTTTTAAGAGTGACAAGCGAGATGAGTAGTTATGTTAAGGCAAACCCACTTGAAGCAAAAACTATATATTATGACTACACAAAACAGGAGAAAACAAAACTTATGGATGAGATTATCTCAGAGACACTCTCAAGACTAGAAACAGAGATTGTAAGTGACTCTAGGAAATGGAGAGATTTGTATGAGTTTTTAGAGGAATTAGAACTTGTAAAATTAACAGATGATGAGTATGCTAAAATATGGCAGGTTAAAGGCCACTAAGGAATTTAAGATGAGGGTATTTGAGAAAGTCTCGGTTATTAAATGTAGTGTTGAAGATTTGTTTGACTTTCATCTTGATGTAAAAAACCTAGAAATTATAACTCCACCTGATATGAAAGTAGAACTCTTAAGTGAGCTAACTACTCCAAAGGTTGGAGATATATTGAGATTAAAAAGTACAAAAGGTTTTATAAGTAGTGTTTGGGAAGTTGAAGTAAAAGAGCTAGTTCGCCCAAACTTACTTCTTGATGAGGCATTAAAATCGCCTTTTAAGACATTTAGACACTCTCATATCTTTTTAGAAGTTGATGATGGATGTTGTGAGTTAAGGGATGTTATAGAGTATGAGCTCCCTTTTGGATTTGTTGGGAATCTTTTTGACTTTGTTATAAGATCTGAATTTAAAAAGATGTTTGAGCATCGCCATAGAGAGACTAAGAGAATTTTAGAATTAAATAAAGGATAAAAAATGTTAAAAGAATTATTACATACTGGTATCGGTGCGGCTGTTATTTTAAAGCAAAAAGTTGAAGATGAACTAAAAAAGCTTGAAGATGAGGGAAAGATAAAGACAAGAGATGCAAAGAGTTTTTTAGAGTCCATAGAGACTAAAGGCAAAGAGGAAGAGCAAAGAGTAAAAGAGCAGTTAAAGTCAACTCTAAAAGAAGTTATAGATGAGCTAGGCCTTGCTACAAAAGAGGACTTAGCTAAACTAAAAGAGGATTTAAAATAGACTCGCTTAAATACTACTCGCCTAGAAGAGTTTACAGAGTCTTTAGCTTTTTACTAACTATATATCTAGTTATAAAAAAGAGAGAGAGCTTTTTGGGGTTTAAGCCACTTAAACCAAAAGAGCTAAAAGAGACCATAGTTTTTTTAGGTGCGAGTTTTATAAAATTAGCACAAGTTTTAGCTACTCGCTCAGACTTTTTTGATAAAGAGTATCTTGATGAGTTAAAAGAGCTTCACGATTCACTTCCAGCTATGAGTGAGAGTGAGTTTGAAGAGGTTTATGCAAGAAGTTTTAAGCAAGACAGTTTTGCAAGTTTTGATAAAAAACCCATAGCATCTGCATCTATTGGACAAGTCCATGTCGCTTTTACACATGAGGGGCAAAAAGTAGCTGTAAAACTTCGCCGCATAAGTATCTACTCCCAAGTAATGGCGGATATAAAGATTATCAAGAGTTTTAATTCACTCTTTAGACCACTCTTTTCGCACCACACAAAAAACTCCATTGAAGCTGTAATAGTTGAATTTTCAAAGATGATAAAAGAAGAGGTAAGCCTAAGTAAAGAGCTAAGTAACCTAGTGAAGTTTTCATCAATGTACAAAGATGCAGGAGTTAGGTTTCCAGTCCCACTACCAAAGCTTTGCAGTGATGATGCTCTTGTTATGAGCTTTGAAGAGGGTTTTAGGTTTGATGATAAGAAGAGTATTTTAAGTCATAAGATAGACTTTAGAGCCATCATAGCAAAGCTAGTTGATTTTTATACAACTCAGATGCTCATAAACGGTTACTTTCACGCAGATCCGCATCCTGGAAATCTCTTAGTCTCAAAAGAGGGAGAGCTTATACTTCTTGACTTTGGGATGGTAAAGAGCGTTCCAAACTATGCAAGAGTTGCCATCATTGAACTTATAAAAGCTGCAAATGAGCAAGATTATGAACGCTATATTGCGGCAAATAAAAAGCTAGGAACCATCGCTTATGAAGCTCCAACTGAGAGACTAGCTGAATTTAGTGCAAAAATGTTTGAGATATTCTCAAACGACAATCTTAGTAGCGAATCCATGCAAGAACTAGCTTTTGAAGTCTTAGAAACTACAAGGGATATGCCTTTTAAACTACCAAGTGATGCTATCTATATACTTAGAGTGAGTGCTATTATAGAAGGACTTGGGACTACTTATATAGAAAACTTTAACGGTGTAAAAGACATACTTCCGATCTTGCAAAAAAACATCCCCAAGGCTTTGGGTGCGAAAGAGAGCATCTTAGAGACTCTTATAGATGAGATAAAAGATATTCCTTTTATAGTAAAAGATTTTAAAGGTGCTATAAAAAAGATAAGTTCAGATGAGCTTCAAGTAGAGATTTTAAGCGACCAACTAGAGTGGATAAAAAGAGATGCAAAGAGTGAAGTAAAATCCTATGCTATCTCATTTACTCTTATGATAGGTTCTATCTTTATGTTGCTTTATGATAAGGAGCTCAAAGAGATGGCAGCCATTCTCTTTTTAGCTGGTGTAGCAAGAGTTATATATAGATAAGTTTATGAACTAACAAAACTGAGCTACAAATAGTTCACAGTAGATGCTAAGATGTTCAAATATACCCAAAGAGGCGAAAATGAGTAAAAAAATAGCAGTGATTTTAATAGCACACGGAAGTAAAAGGTCAGAATCAAATGAAGAGTTTAAAACACTTGTTAAAAAAGTAAAAGAAGAAAACACTCGTTTTGATGTAGTAGAGTTTGCTTTTTTAGAGTTAGCACAGCCGAGCATTGAAGATGTGATAGAGAAGATGCATGAGATGAAAATAGATGAAGTTTTTCTATATCCTTACTTTTTAAACAGCGGAAAACATGTAGCAGTTGATATTCTAAGCATAGCTCGTGAGATGCAACTAGGCATAAAAGATATGAAGATAGAGGTTTTAAAGCACTTTGGAGCATCTTCTAGTGTGAGTAAAATCATCTCAAATGATCTAAAAAATCTTATATAGGTTTTCTGATGTTTGAATATGCAGTAGTTGGTTCTGGCATCGGTGGAAGCACAATGGCAGCACTTTTAAATGCAAAAGGAAAAAGTGTAGCCCTTTTTGAAAAAGAGCCATATCTTGGAGGCTGCAGCTCCACCTTTATGCATAAAAACAGGCTTTATAATAGTGGAGCTACTACCTTTGCAGGATACGAAGAGGGCTTTGTTGTTAAAGAGATCTTTGATGAGATAGGCTTTACTCCTGATATTTTGCCAACTGATCCCTCTATTGTAGTTATTCAAAACACAAAAATAACACCTAGATATAGTGACTTTGACAAATTTTATGAAGTAGTTAGTAAAAACTATAAACATGAGAAAAATTTAGAGTTTTGGAGGCTTGTATATGAGATCAATAGTGAATTTTACAACTATAAAACTCACTACTACTCAAACTCAAATATCATCTCTAAAACTATATCACTACTAAGTTTTATACCTCTTTTTTTAAAGTTTTACAAATACCTAAAAGTAAATGCGAAGAGCTTTATAGAAGATTTTTTTGATGGGATAGATGAAGAGTACATGCAGTTTTTAGAGTCTCAAATCCTTATAGTTGCTCAAGCTAAAACCTATAAGATAAACTTTTTCACAGCAGCTTTGGCTTTAGGATATACCTTTAACAAAAATTACTACGCAGTTGGCGGGTTCTCAAAGCTCTTTGATGGTTTAACTCAAAACTTAGAGCATATCTACAAAAATACAGAGATATTAAGTATAAAACGTTTACCTACTCATTTTGAGTTAGTTGCAAAAAACAAAAGCTATAGTGCAAAAAAGATTATATTAAACTCTACCATATATGACAGTGCATCTCTCTTTAGCGACAAAGAGATAAGGGCTTACTATAAAAAGTATGAAAAATTAAACAATCATCAGAGCTCATTTATGCTCTATATGACAATAAAAAGTAAAAAAAAGTTTGAGCATCACTACCAGATTATAAAAGATGATATGTTTGTGCACACTATATCAAAGGCTGTTTTTGTCTCTTTTTGGGAGATAAATCATGATGAGTTAAGCCATGAGTGGGAGTATAGCATCACTATCTCTATTCATACAGATGAGAGATTTTGGGAAGATAAGACAAAGTATAAAAAAAGAAAAAATGAGTTACTAAATCAACTCTTAGAGACTATACTAGAGACACTTGATATCACTATGCTTGAAGTAAAAGAGCACTTTGGTGCTACACCTAGGACTTTTAGACGCTATATAAACAGAAGTCAACTAGGGGGCAATGCTATAACTATGAAAAATTTTTTACCATTTTTGCCATCAAATGACACTCCCATAGAGGGACTTTTTCATGTTGGTGATAGTGTTTATGCAGCTCAAGGCTGGCCTGGGGTGATGTTTGGTGTGAAAAATCTAAAGAGGCTTTTAGATGTATAACATCGCACTTGAAATAAAGTCTTATGATTGGATTTACATACTTATTATCGGTGTATTTTTTGGGCTTATTATGTCCTCTTTGGGTTATGTTTTACTAGAGTATCCACTCCTTGATGGGGCTATTTTTGGAGTTATCTTAGGTTTTAGCATCACTCTTTTTTCACTTTTTTTTATCTCATATATGAACAAAAATATCTTGCCAAAACTCAAAGAAATTTACTGGTTGCCACTCTCTATAATATTCTCTTTTTTATGTGGTTTTTTGGGTACCATCATCGCTGTTTATCTAGCAAAAACACTTGGTTTAAAACTCATAGATGCGGTAGAAGATAACATCATAACTATAGCTGTGCTTATTGGGGCTTTGACCTATATAGTTGGAGCATTGCTTTATAGGTTTGTAAAGATGAGAAACCAAAAAGATGTTATAGATAAGCAGTTTGTAGAGAGTAGGCTTCGCTCACTAGAGACTCAGTTAAATCCGCACTTTTTGTTTAACGCTCTAAACTCCATAGCAGAACTTATCCATCAAGACAAAGATAAGGCTGAGATGGCAATACTTCGAGTATCTTCTTTTTTAAGAAACACTATGAATGAAGAGGCTCTGATAGCTCTTGGTGATGAGATTAGATATGTTAAAGAGTATATAGAGCTTGAAAATATAAGGTTTTCACAAAAAATTCAACTGCATATCTTAGGAGTCATTCCAAAGTGCTATGTTCCAAAATTCTCCATCCAACTTATAGTGGAAAATGCCATAAAACACGGCTTTTTAAGTAATAAAGAGTTTTTAAATATAGAGATTGATTTTGATGAGAGTAACAAAACTATAAGCATCTCAAACGATGGAGAACCTATGCAAAAGAAGAGTTTTGGAGTAGGGCTTAGTAACCTAAATCAGCGCTTAGAACTTTTATGCAGAGGCTCACTAAAGATAGAGAGCTATGATAGAGTCTGTTTTACTGTATCTCTAGGAGAGTGCTGCGAGAGCCTTTATAGCAGATGATATAAGTGGATGCTAGAGATTTTTCAAAACTTGATTGAGAGGTAGTAGCTTATATCAAATAAATCCTCATCATTAAGATAATTGTTCTTATGATAGATAATAAAAGATGGTTTTGTTGTTGTCTCATACTCACTACCAACTAGCCAATCATGATATACCCATTGCATAAATCTTAGTATATCTTCACCACTACCTTGGAGATCAAACCTTGCATATACGCCATCAGAGATTTTAAATTTTGGCAATCTATTTGTAAATATCTCCTCTTGCTCATTTGTGATGATGCAAGCTATATATTGGCAACTATTGAGATCTGTGATGGTTGGATTGTCGTGTAAAAGCGCTACCATTTGATAGTTTTTTATATTATTGTCTAAAATCAGAGTATATAGCTTTTGCCAAGTCTCTTTGACATTGTTTATATATCCATTGTTACGAATATAGTAACTCTCTATTGAGGGCATCTTAACTATTGTTGCAGATAATTTTGAGTAATCTACATTAGAGTTTGTAGATATATTTGATGCTTGTAAAATGGAGTTTGAGTAGTTTTTATATGCACCATTTCTCCAATCTTTTGGCGAGGCATCAAACTTCCCTCTAAAAGCTTTTATAAAAGAGGAGTGAGAGCTATATCCACATAGATTAGCCACTTCTGAAATGGTAGAGTATCTGTTAGTCAAAAGCAGACTGGCTGCTTTTTGTAGTCTTATGGACTTGATGCTCTCATAGATATTTTTGCCAAATGTATTTTTAAATACTTTATGCATATGAAACTTGCTTATACCAAGATTGTGACTTAGTTCAATTAGGTCAATATTTACATCTATATGTGTATAAATATAATACATTATACTGTTTGATATTTTAGTGTTTTTTTGCAGAGTAATTTTATTCATAAATAATTATAGCACCAAAGGATAATAAAAATAACAATTTTAGACAACTTTAACCGTTTTACTAAACAAATAAATTGACAAAAAAGAAGAAGAATTTCCTTCTACTAATCTACTAAAATAACATCCAAATTTAATACTAGGATATATTTATGCAAAAGATAACTAAGATTTTAGTAGCTAATAGAGGGGAGATTGCCCTAAGAATCATAAGAGCTTGTAAAGAACTTGAGATTAAATCAGTAGTTGTTTTTTCAGAAGTTGATGTCAATGGAATCTGGGTTGCAAGAGCTGATGAGAGCTACCCAATAGTTGGAAATGCAATAGATGCATATCTCAAGTATGACAAAATAATTGATATAGCAAAAAGAACAAAGTGTGATGCCATCCATCCTGGTTATGGCTTTTTATCAGAAAATGCAGAGTTCGCTCAAGCGTGCGAAGATAATGGTTTGATTTTTATAGGACCAAAGCCACATCATATAGAACTCTTTGGAGATAAAATGGCTTCAAAAGTTGCTATGAAAAAGATAGGAGTCCCTGTTTTAGAGGGAACGAGTTCTCCTATCATAGATGAAGAAGAAGGGAGAAGAATCGCCCTAGAGATAGGTTATCCCATCATAATAAAAGCAGCCTTTGGTGGTGGTGGAAGAGGTATGAGGATTGTTCATTTTGCTGATGATTTTTCTAAAATGTTTGCTTCTGCTACAAATGAATCTATAAAGTATTTTGGCAAAGGAGATGTTTTTATAGAAAAATATATAGAAAATCCTAGACATATTGAGATTCAAATCATTGCTGATAAATATGCAAATGTGCTCCATTTAGGTGAGCGAGATTGCTCAATTCAGAGGCGACATCAAAAAGTAATAGAGATAACCCCATCACCGCTTTTAAATGATGAAGTAAGACAAAAACTTTGCACTATCTCTGTAAAAGCTATGAAAAAGCTCGGATATGAGAGTGTTGGGACAGTTGAATTTTTAGTTGATGAGAAGGATAATATATACTTTATAGAGATGAATACCAGAGTTCAAGTAGAACACCCTGTAACTGAGGTAGTAACGGGGGTTGATATTATCCAAAGGATGATAGAGATAGCAGCTGGAGATATACTAAAATATAAACAAAGCGAGATACAATTTAGAGGATATGCTATAGAGTTTAGAATCAACTCAGAAGACCCGCAAAACAACTTTATGCCCACAGCTGGAGTAGTAAAAAAGTATCTTACACCTGGTGGACCTGGAGTAAGGCTTGATAGTAGCCTATATAGCGGATATGAAACGCCAACTTGTTATGACTCTATGCTTGGGAAGTTGATTGTGTGGGCACTTGATTGGAATGGAGCAGTTGCTAAGGCTAGACGAGCATTGGATGAGTTTCATATAGAGGGATTTAAAACAAATATAGCACTTCATAGAGAGATAGTAAGGGATGAGGGTTTTAAAAAAGGAAAATTTGATACTGGATATCTAGATGCAAATATGACTAAGTTTAATCTAGATGCACAAAGTTCAATTGCTTATGAAGAAGAAAAGACTTTAAAATTAGCAGATAGTATTAAGCAAATAAAAGGAAATATCTTAGTGAGACTTGAAAATGATTTTATACTTTACTAAGAAGAGAGTTATGATAGAGTTTCATTTACTATATATCTAGGAGAGTGCTGTGAGAGTTTTAATAGTAGATGATGAAGAGTTAGCAAGACTTAGACTAAAGAGGATGCTTAGTACTTTAGAAGTCAGCCAAGTTGATGAAGCTTGTGATGCAGATGCTGCTATAGAGCTGATGAAAAGCTCAAAGTATGATGTAGTCTTTTTAGATATAAATATGCCACAAGTAAGCGGTTTAGAACTCGCTTATGAGATCCGCTATCTTGATGAAAATATCTCTATAATCTTTCAAACTGCTTATGAGCAACACGCTCTAAAAGCTTTTGATATAGGTGCAGTTGGCTACCTTGTAAAGCCTTATAGCCTAGATCAGGTAAAAGAGTCTCTGGGTCGGGTTAAGATGCAAGATGCTACTAAGGGTGATATGAGAGTTTTAAGCAAAAATGCAGACACCTACCTACTTTTAAAACCAGAAGAGATTTTTTATGTAAAGGCTGATCTCTCAGAGGTTATGCTAAGGAGTGCAAAGGGTTTTTCATACTATGCTCAAAAGATTTCAGACTTAGAGTTAAAACTAAAAATGCACAATTTTGTACGCATCCACCGCTCTTATCTTATAAATATAGATGAGATAAAAGAGATACAAACCATAGAGCAGAGCAAGCTAAGGTTTTCATTTAAAAACTGCTCTGACACCATAGACTCAAGTAAAGATGGAGCAAAAGCTTTTAGAGATAGATATAGCAACTAGTGATTTATAAGGGGGTGACATTCAGTCGCTTATTAATCATTTTTTTGTATAATCGCCACAATTTAATAAAAGGACACCACACCCATGGAAATTATAGGTCAATTATTACCGTTTGCATTTTTAATCGCAATCATGTATTTTGTAATCATCCGCCCACAACAAAAAGAGGCAAAAGCTAGAAAAGAGATGATAGAAGCTCTACAAAAAGGCGATAAAGTCGTTACAAATGGTGGCTTCATTGTAGTTATTCATAAAGTTGAAGAGAAGTTTTTAAGTATAAAAATGAATGATGATGTAATAGCTAAAATATCAAGAGATGCAATCGCAAGAAAGTATGAGGATGAAGCTTAATTACCGCACAGTAATCTTTGCTATTGCAATAGTATTTGGGCTCTTCTTCTCAGCTCCTTCACTCTTACAACTCAAAGATGGAAAAAAAATAACGCTAGGACTAGACTTACAAGGTGGCTTGCATCTTCTTTTGGGTGTTAAGACCGAAGAGGCTACAAAGTCTCGTGTAAAATCCATAGCGGCTAGTATAAAACACTACACCGAAAGAGAAGATATCTTAGTTGATGCTCTTACTTTTGATGAGTCATCTATATCATTTTCACTTCTTGATCCTGATGATGTAAAGCGTGTGAAAAACTATTTAAAAGATACGATAGGGATTAGTATAGATGTAAATGGTGAATCTTTTTTACTCGAACTTACTCCTGAAGAAGTCGTAAGGACGCAAAAGCAAGCAGTTGATCAAGCTATAGAGACTATAAGAAACAGACTAGACCAGTTTGGTTTGGCTGAGCCTGAAGTTGCTCGTCAAGGTGATGATAAAATCCTAGTCCAATTAGCTGGTATCAAAACGCAAGAGGATGAGCAAAGAGCAAGAGAGCTTATCTCTCGTGCTGCGAAACTTGAACTTATGGCAGTTGATGAAGATAGAGCTGCTAGAGTTCAAAACATGAGTTACGCAGATGCAGCGGCTTATGGGGATATCATTTTAGATGATGTTAAAAATCCTGCGATAAAGTATCTTGTTCGTGAGATTCCTATCCTTGATGGAGGGATGCTAACAGATGCTTCTATGGGGTTTGATCAAAACAACAGACCACTTATAAACTTCAAGCTAAATGCTGAGGGTGCTGAGATATTTGGAGACTTTACTGGTAAAAATGTTGGAAAAAGACTAGCTGTAGTTTTAGATGGCAAGGTTTACTCTGCTCCAAACATAAATGAGCGTATCGGTGGAGGTTCAGGGCAGATTTCAGGAAGCTATACTGTTGAAGAGGCAAAAGATTTGGCTATCGCTCTTCGCTCAGGTGCACTTTTAGCTCCTATATATGTAATGGAGAAACGCTCTGTTGGTCCTAGTTTGGGAGCTGATAGTATAAAAGCGAGTATGATAGCTCTTATAGGTGGTTTTGGCTTAGTCGTATTATTTATGATGTTTTATTACAGAGCTGCTGGTGTTGTTGCAAATATAGCGCTTGTTGCTAACTTGTTTATCATACTAGCTGTAATGAGTCTCTTTGGAGCAACTTTGACTCTTCCTGGGATGGCTGGAATCGTTCTAACTGTCGGTATGGCAGTTGATGCCAATGTTATCATCTCAGAGAGAATCAGAGAGCTTTTGCATGAGGGCAAATCTGTGCATAAAGCCATAGAAGAGGGTTACTCAAATGCCATCAGGGCTATCCTTGATGCCAATATCACCACGCTTATTGCAGCAGTTGTTCTTTATGCTTATGGAACTGGTGCTATAAAAGGTTTTGCTGTAACTATTAGTATCGGAATTTTAGCATCTATGCTAACTGCAATTTTGGGTACTCATGGTATATACCAACTCTTAGAAGCTAGGATACAAAAAAGTAAAAACAACCTATTTTGGTTTGGAATAAGGGAGTCAAAATGACTCTAGTTAGGAAGATATATGGAATTTTTTAAATATACAAGACCCTTTAACTTTATGGGTAAGTCAAAGCTAGCTTTGGCTATATCTATCTTTATGCTCATAGCATCTATAGTAACTCTTTCGACAAAAGGGCTTAACTACGGTATTGACTTTGCTGGTGGAACTATAATTCAAGTAAAATACAATGTAGATGCTCCCATAGATGAGATGCGAGAAAAACTAAAGTCAAATGAACTCTTCGATGGTGCATCTATAACAAAGTTTGGTACAGCAGATGAGGTAGTTATCCGCATGAAAACTGCAACAAGTAGCATCTCTGTAGATATTGGAGATGTGGCTCGTGAGGCTTTAGAGGGAACTGGTGAGTATGAGATAAGAAGAGTAGATATAGTTGGACCAAAAGTTGGTAACGAGCTAAAAGAAAAAGGAATAATGTCTTTAGTTCTTGCTACAATTGGGATATTAATCTATGTAGCTTTTAGATTTGAGTGGCGTTTTGCTGTTGCATCTATTATTGCTCTTGTTCATGATATCACTATAGCAATGGGAGCTATCGCACTAGTAGGTTTAGATGTAAATCTTGATGTATTAGCTGCACTTTTAACCATACTAGGTTACTCTCTAAACGATACCATCATTATCTTTGACCGTATTCGTGAAAATATAACAGATAGTAAAAACACACAACTAAGTGAAGTGATAGATGAGTCTATCACCAAAACGCTCTCAAGAACGACTCTGACATCGCTTACAACTTTCTTGGTGGTTTTTATGCTCTTTATGTTTGGTGGAGAGATTATTCACGCCTTTGCATTTACTCTTTTAGTGGGCATTATAGTTGGAACTTACTCTTCTATATTTATGGCATCACCTATGCTTTTATGGTTTGGCTTTGATGTAAGAGCTTACCATGTAAAACTAGCAGATAAGGCAAAAAGAGAACTAGAAAAACAACAAATGCGTGATCAGTTTGAATCTGGAGTGATGTAAAACTCTTTTTAAACTTTAGCTTGAGCCTATCTAACAAAGCTCAAGCAACCCTTCATCATCTACCATTCAGTAACCACTTAAGATTTTTTTTGTATAATCACTCAATTTTAGCTTTAAGAATTTAGGAACTAGACAAGTTTGTGGTTTAATCGCTTTAAAACCAAAAGAGGCACAAGTGCCGAGCAAAACTCAGCGTAGTAAAACGGACTTGTTCGTTTTGCGTGATAAAATAGATGAAGGGTTTCCTTCATTTTACAAAGTAAAATAAAAGAAGAGCAACAAGGTTGCGAGAGCCTTGCGCTGAGCAAAACTCAGCGTTAGCGTAGTAAAACGGACTTGTTCGTTTTGCGTGATAAAATAGATGAAGGGTTTCCTTCATTTTACAAAGTAAAATTAAGGAGTATATATGGATTGGGGTAAAGTAATATATGTTTTTTTCTCGCTAATGAGTTTGACCTCTATAGCGGGTTTTTTATATGAACATAGTGCAGTTGCACTCTTTGTAGCGGCTAGTTTAAATCTAGTGTCAACTGTGCTTAAAATCGGTGTAAGAAATCTGCTCTCAGCAGAGCTTTTAGCATCTTCACTTGTGGCTGACTTGCATCTTATTCCAGCTTTTATATACTTAGAGATTGTTGGAAATTTAGAGTGGGCTATAGCACTAACTATTGGTGCACTAATTGCAAATTTATTTTCTGTTGGACTTGTTTATATCGAGAGTTCAAAGACGCACGAAGAATACTAGTTTTTTTGCGTTAAGACCGCTAGCATCACTAATTGTGAGGATGCCACGGGTTAGCATTTCTAAAAGCTAGACTCTAATAGAGTCAGAATTATTTTATAAAGTAGGAACTTTTTTTGGATTACAATTTTAAGATTATTGAGAAAAAATGGCAAGATTTTTGGGCTAAAAATAATAGTTTTGAGCCTAGTGAAGACTTCAGTAAAGAGAAAAAATATATACTAAGTATGTTTCCATTTCCAAGTGGAAGACTGCATATGGGGCATGTTCGTAACTACTCTATTAGTGATGCTTTTGCTCGCTATTATCGTCAACAAAACTTCAATGTACTTCACCCCATAGGATTTGATAGTTTTGGGATGCCAGCTGAAAATGCAGCTATAAAAAATAATGCTGATCCAAAAGAGTGGACTTATGACAACATAGACTATATGAGAGGTGAGTTTAAATCTTTGGGATTTTCTTTTTCTAAAAAAAGAGAGTTTGCAACGAGTGATGAGCTATATACTAAGTTTGAGCAAGGCTTTATTATAGATATGTATGAAAAAGGCTTGATGTATAGTCAAAAAGGACTACTCAACTGGTGCCCTCATGATCAAACAGTTTTAGCAAATGAGCAGGTTATTGATGGATGTTGCTGGAGATGCGACACTCCTATAGTTAAAAAAGATATGAATCAGTACTACTTTAAGATTAGTGAGTATGGAGATGAACTTTTAAGCTCACTTAAAAACCTAGAGGGTGGCTGGCCAAAACAAGTTTTAACTATGCAAGAAAACTGGATAGGAAAGTCAAATGGTTTGGCCTTTCATCTCTTTTTTGACTCGGCATCTAAAGATAGACTAAACAACATATTTGACTCTTTTGATGTCTTTACAACTCGTCCTGATACTATCTATGGTGTGACATACACAGCCTTAGCACCTGAACATAAAATCGTAACATATATGATAGAAAATAAGTTACTAAGTGATGAAGTGGCATCTAAAATACAAGTGATGAAAAACACCTCTTCTATAGATAGACAAAAAGAGAAATCTGGTGTGCCTCTAGGTATTAGCGTGATTCATCCACTTACAAAAAAAGAAATCCCTGTGTGGGTAGCTAACTTTGTTTTGATGGACTATGGAAGCGGCGCTGTAATGGCAGTTCCAGCTCACGATGAGAGAGATTTTGAGTTTGCTAAAAAGTATAACTTGGAGATAAAATCAGTTATCAAACCATATGATAAAGAGCTAAATGAGCAAGCGGCTTTTACAGAAGTTGGAGAACTTTTTAACTCTGAGAGTTTTGATGGACAAAATTCGCTAGAGTCTCAAGCTGGCATCATAAAGCACTTTGAAGATGCAAAGATAGGTAAAAAAACAACCAACTATAAACTAAAAGACTGGGGAGTTAGTCGCCAGAGATATTGGGGCGCGCCTATCCCTTTTGTGCATTGTGACTCGTGTGGTTTGGTGATGGAGAAAAAAGAGAATCTCCCAATCGCACTTCCAGCAGATGCCAAGATAACAGGCGAGGGTAACCCACTTGAGAGGCATCCAACTTGGAAATATTGTAAATGTCCAAAATGTGGAGAAGATGCAATAAGAGAGACCGATACTATGGACACTTTCGTTGAGTCTTCATGGTACTTTTTACGTTTTTGTGCATCAGAAAACAACTGGCAAGATGAGGCTTTTTCAAAAGAGCAGATAGCTTACTGGATGGGAGTTGATCAATATATCGGCGGGATAGAACACGCCATACTGCATCTTTTATATGCAAGATTTTTTACAAAAGTTTTTCGTGATTTGGGTTACTTAGACTTTGATGAGCCTTTTGATAATCTTCTTACTCAAGGAATGGTTCTAAAAGATGGTGCAAAAATGTCAAAATCTAAAGGCAACACAGTGGACCCTGATGCCATTATAGAAAAATATGGTGCAGATACAGCTAGGCTTTTTATACTTTTTGCGGCTCCTCCTACTCAAGAACTAGAGTGGAATGATAGCGCAGTTGAGGGTGCTTATAGGTTTATAAAAAGATTTTACGAGCGAAGCGTAAATGTAGATAAATCCAAATCTATTCCTAAGATAGACGACTCTACTCTTAGTAAAGAAGAAAAATTTGCAAGAGTAAAAGTTTATGAAGCGCTAGTTCGCTCAAATGATGTTTATAATGAAAAATACACGTTTAACACTCTTATAGCTGGGGTTATGGAAGCTATGAATGCACTAAACCTACAGCATAACAGAGATGTTTGGAGTGAAGCTTACTGGATATTTTGTTCTATTATGGAGCCTATCATCCCTCATGTTTGTTATGATATAAGTAGTGAGAAATTTGGACTTGCTAACTTAGCGCCTCAAGTTGTTCTTGATGAAGTCTTTGTTCAAGATAGCGTTATGCTTGGTGTATCTATAAATGGTAAAAGAAGAACAGAGATAGAAGTTAGTGTAGATGCTAGTGATGCAGATATCATAGAGCTTGCAAAAGAAGCAGCTTCAAAATGGCTTGAAGATAAGACAATCGTAAAAGAGATAGTAGTACCTAAAAAACTTGTAAATATCGTAGTAAAAGGATAGTTGTGAAAGCCTTTTTATCACTTGTCTTACTCTTAGCTCTAAGTGGATGTGGATATACTCCTAGTTCTAAGTTTGCTAGGGAAGTTATGGGTGAGAAGATAAGTACAAGCATTCGTATATCAGCACAAGATCCTGAAAACACTGTTATCATAAAAGATGCAGTTGATGAGGCTATTATAGAGGTTTTTCACGCTTCACTAAGAAGTAGAGATGAGTCAGATACTCATTTAGAAATCTCTATCTCAGACCCAACATACTCTCCTATAGTGTTTGATAAAGATGGTTTTATTATAGGCTATAAAATGAGTTTGAGCTTAAGTATATTAAGATATCACAGTGGTGTATCTAAACACTATCTTCTTAATGGAACTTATGATTTCTCAGTCTCACCTAATGCTGTTATAACAGACCAAGAGAGATTTGAGGCTATTAAATATAGTGCGGCTAAAGCTATTAACTCTTTTGTTGCTAAGGTATCCGCTGAGGGTGCAACTGCTAAGAGAAAGAGTGAATCTAAGGAGTAGGTAGTGACAGTTAAGACGATTATACAAAAAGCTATTAAAAGACTTGATTTAGAAGGCAAACTTCTTACTCCTGATTTTTATGCTGATGCTTTTTGCAAAGAGGCACAAAAAGCTGGGGTTGTGCATGAAGATTGCAGCCATGTAGATAGGTTTTCTAAAACTCTAAATCAAGAGTTTCAAAAAGAGTTAACACAGTACAGAATAACTACTATGGGCGAATTAGCTAGGTTTTTGATATCGAGATTAAACAGAACAAAGCCTACTATTTGCACAGAGCTCTTAGAAGCACAAAACACTCTAATAAGAAGAATACTTCAAGTTGTAGAAGTTTTACACAATGCTGAGGCATCTGCACTTGCAAGAGAAGGCATTAAGCTTTTAAATTCAAATCCAAGTACAACAGAGTATGAGCACTATAGAGGGCAGTGGATAAATTTTATAACTACTTATGATGACTCTTTTTTAGAAAAACTAAAGCTATTTACCAATGTAGATAGCACAAATCTTAGAAAAACTATAGAGAGCATAGATATAACTAAGCTCCGCTCACAAGAGGGTTCTGAAAAAAAAGAGCTAGAAGGAGCAGTCTCACTTTTAGTTGCATCTTTTGTTCCCTCTATTGCATCTAGTGTAAATGAGAAGATCGCAGATTTAAGTGAAAGGTTAAACAATAATCCAGCATTAATAGATAATAAAAATATAGAAGAAGAGATAAAATCAACCATTATGCTTCGAATCACACTAGATAAGAGTAGTGTAAAAAAGATGCTAGAGTCTATAGATGGTGTTTTAGATAAGCTCTCTCTTAGACTTATAGAGATGATAGAACGTTCAGATGACTCGACGATAGAGATTCAAAAGATAAAAAAAGAGTTAGAATCTTACAATGAGGATGAGGATACAAGCTTTAGTTTAGCTCATAAAAAACTCTTTGTAATAGCTACAGCATTAGAAGAAAATACTCAAATCCTAAGCAAAGACCTTAAAAATCAAAATAACGAAGTCAAGACTCTTAGCGAAAGAATAAGCAAGCTTGAACTTGAACTACAAGAGGCAAGAGAAGCTTCAAAAGAGGATTTTTTAACGAAGCTCTTTAACAAACGAGCAATAGATGAGTTTTTAAAAGTAAAAGAGGCAGAGTTTGAGAGATATGGACATAATTTTAGTATTATAATGTTTGACCTTGATCACTTTAAAGATGTTAATGATAACTATGGGCATGAAGCTGGAGATGCGGTTCTTGGCGCCTTTGCAAAGATACTTAAAAAAGAAGCAAGAAGTGTTGATATCGTTGGAAGATTTGGTGGAGAAGAGTTTATAGCAATCTTAAGTGAGACTGACACAGCAGGTGGAGCTGCCTTTGCACAAAAAGTAAGAGGTCATGTAGAGAGGGCCCGTTTTATGTATAGGGGAAAAAGGATAGAGATAACAGTTAGCGCTGGAGTTAGTGAGAGAGTCCAGCATACATCTTTTCAAAATCTTATAAACTCTGCAGATGAGTATCTATATCAAGCTAAAAAAAATGGCCGTAATAGAGTTGAGTTTAAAAAATAATGCAACTTCAAACATTTTTAGAGAAAAAACCGCTCTTTTATAGTGAGATAGATTATACGCGTATGCCTCGCATCTATGAGTCTATAAAAGACAAAGTAACAAATCCTAAAATCATTCATATTATTGGTACAAATGCCAAAGGTACAACGGGACGATTTTTGGCATCTGCACTTCATAAGTGCGGCTTTAGTGTAGGTCACTACACATCACCACATATATTAAAGTTTAATGAACGAGTCTGGTTAGATGGATGTGATGCTAGTGATGAAGCTCTTGAAGATGCTCATATAAAACTACAAACTATTTTAAAAAAAGAAGACTCAGATGCACTCTCTTATTTTGAATATACAACTCTACTCTCACTCATAGTTTTTAGTGGTTGTGGGTTTGTCGTGATGGAGGCAGGGCTTGGTGGGGAGCACGATGCTACCGCTGTTTTTGATAAGGTGTTAACTCTAGTCACTCCTATTGCGTTTGACCATCAGGCATTTTTAGGCGAAACTATAGAAGAGATTGCAGCTACGAAACTCCGTGCTATACAAAACAATGCTATCTTGGCCAAGCAGAGTGATGAAGTTTACGGAGTTGCCCAAGAGTTAGCACTTAAAAACTCTTTGGATATTAAAAAATATGAAGAGTATCTGGAAGCTGCGGATAAGCAAAAGATACAAATAATAGCAGAGGAGTTAAAGCTTGTCTCATATCTTGTCGATAATCTTTCACTTAGCATTGCAGCTTTAAAATTTCTTGGCATAAATTATGCTACTGAGAGCTTTAGAGATGCTAGACTTTTTGGAAGACTAAGTAGTATAAGTGAAAACATCATAGTTGATGTTGGTCACAATCCTTTGGCGGCACAAGCTATAAAAAAAGCGCTTACTCCTAAGAAATATATCTTGGTTTATAATTCTTACAAAGATAAAGACCATAGAGAGATACTTAGGATTTTAAAGCCGATTATACAAAGTGTAGAACTTATTGCCATAAATGATGAGAGAGCACAGACATTTGAGGTACTTAAAAGAACTTTAAATGAATTAGGGATAAAATATACTAAGTTTAAAAGAGTAAACAAGGAAGATTCTTATCTTGTTTTTGGCTCTTTTAGTGTTGTGGAAGCTTTTATGAAAAGTTACAAAAGAGTGGAAAAATGAAATATGAATAATCACTTTACGATTACTATCAATGATGACAATGGAGTTAAACAGTTTAACTTGCATCAAATAGTAAAAAAATTTCTATGGTACATAGCTATGTTTATAGGCTTTGTAGCTCTAGTAGCTGTAGGGACTATCCTTTATCTTGACTACTCTGTTGATCAGATTGAGTTAAAGCGACAAAGCACTCAAATAGCCTTTGAAGAGTTAAAAGATAAAAATATAGAACTTGATTTAAGTATGAAAGATACTCAAAAAAAGCTTCTTACTAAGAAAAAAGAGCTAACTGAGGTTTCAGACTCTCTTTCTGAGATAGAGACACTTATAGGCTTAGCACCAGTTGCAGAGATGTCTTTAAAAGAGAGAGTAAGTTTAACAAAACTAAACTCCGAACACATGGCTACACTTTTGCAGTTTATCCCAAGTGGCTCGCCTATTGAATACAATGGTATTACAAGTAAATATGGTTATAGAGTCCATCCCACACTAAATAGAAAAGAATTTCACCGCGGTCTTGATATGAGGGCACCAATGAAAACACCTGTTTATGCTACCGCAGATGGGATAGTTGAGTATGCTGGTTTTCATGAGAAGAGTGGTTTTGGAAATCTTGTAATAATTCAACATAACTATGGGTTTAAAGCTTATTTTGCTCACTTAAATAGTGTGGTGACAAAAGCAGGTAAATTTATAAAAAAAGGTGATCTAATCGCATATACTGGCAACTCAGGAATGAGTAGCGGACCTCACTTACACTATGAGATAAGATTTGTTCAAAGAACAGTAGATCCTGTTTATTTTGTAGAGTGGAGTGTACAAAACTATAAAACCATATTTGAAAAGGAAAACACAGTACCATGGCAATCTTTAATAACAGCAACAGCGCACATAAAAATACCAAACCCGACGCAAACACCACCATCATCACAGCTGGCTCTACGATTAAAGGAGAGATGAATCTCTCTTGTAACTTATATGTAGATGGCGAATTTGAGGGTATTATACACTCTAAAAAAGAGGTAAATATCGGTAAAAATGGCCATATAAAAGGTGATGTAAACACTCAAAGACTAGTAGTCCAAGGCTATATAGAAGGAAGTGTAAACGCTCAAAGAGTAGAGATAAAAGCTGCTGGGAGAGTAAATGGAACTATCAAATCGGCTGAGCTAGTTATTGAAGCAAAAGGTATATTTGAGGGAAGTAGTATTGTAAAAGATGCAACTCCAGCTCCAACCCCGCAAACACTAGAGATAAAAAAAGAAGAACAAATAGCCTAAGAGTTAGCTCTTAGGTTTTAACCGCTTTATAAAAACAAAATCCACTAGGAAACTGATGTCACAAAATAGACTCTTTGAATACTTCAAAACACAAAAAAAACAAGATTTAGAACTTTTAATATGTCAAGATGCTAAAGAAGCAGAAGCTCTTAGTAGCGTTGCGAAATTTTTCAACCGAGATGCTATAGTTTTTCCAGACTTTCGTGCTAGTTTTGGAGATGACTTAAGAGTCTATACAGAAGAGCTACATGAACTCTTTTTAGGACTTAAGAAGTATTATGAAAAGAAGCAAAAGCCTCTTGTTATATCTCCACTAAAGACTCTTTTGTTTCATCTCCCACACGCTTCGTTATTAGAAACTAAAACCATAGAGTTTGGCTCAACTATCAATCTTAGCAAATTTAAAGAGCAGATGCTATTTTGGGGATATAGTTTTGTTGATATGGTGCAAGTCCAAGGAGAAATCTCTTTTCGCGGAGATATTATAGATATCTATGCACCAGCATCATCGCTTCCTGTTCGCATATCTTTGTTTGATGATACTATAGAGCAGATAAAATACTTTGAACTAGAATCTCAAAGAACACAAAAAGAGGAACTAGAGCGTATTGAGATTAGTCCAGCTTTTTACTCTTTAGATGAGAAAGATTTTGATGCGCTCCAAGAGAGAGTAAAGCGAAGTGAGTTTGACTCTTTAGTTAAAGATATCTCATCTTTAGGCTTTTGGTATCTTGAGGACAAGGCTTCAAACTTTTTAACAAACAAAGTAGCAAAACTCTCAAAAAATTTAGATGCACTCTTAGTAGATGCCTATGCACTAAACAATCCAGTGGTTCCAAGAGAAGATTTTAATCTTGAAGCTCTAACATCAAGTGATGAGTTTAAAGAGGTGGTTGTCGCTGATTTGCACACACTTCTAAAGGTACATAAAGATAAAAAGATAACCATCATTGCTGCAAATGAAGCTATTATGAAGCAAGCTGGGCTTTTTAACCTTGATGGCATTACAAAAATTTATGCACCATATATACTAAATATTGTCTCAAAAGATGAGCTTATCATCTCACTAAATAAGCCAGAAAAGATCAGACGAAGAAGAAAAAGCTCAATTCTCTTAGATGACTTAAAAGCTGGTGACTATGTTGTTCATGAAGATTATGGTGTGGGGATTTTTGAGAAGATTGAGCAGACTGAGATTTTAGGTGGCATAAAAGATTTTATAGTTATCAAATATGTGGGTGATGACAAGATACTTTTGCCAGTTGAAAACTTAGACGCTATAGACCGCTACATCGCATCTGGTGGTTCTGTTCCTGTTCTTGATAGACTTGGAAAAGGTAGCTTTGGCAAGCTAAAAGAGAAAGTCAAAAAGCGACTTATGGAGATAGCAGGCCAAATTGTAAATACTGCAGCGGCAAGAGAGTTGATAAAAGCTCCTAAGATAAGCATAGATGAAGAGGATATAACCGAGTTTCAAAAGCTCTCAGGGTTTGATTATACAGATGATCAAAACAAAACGGTACAAGAGATACTCTCTCAGATGGAGTCAGGGCATATTATGGATAGGCTTCTTAGCGGAGATGTTGGCTTTGGAAAGACTGAAGTTGCACTAAACACCATCTATGCGGCCTATAAATCAGGCTTTCAATCAGCCTTTATCGTGCCTACAACTCTGCTCTCAGCTCAGCATTTTCGCTCACTAGATGAGAGGTTTAAATCTCTTGGGATTAAGTATGCAAAGTTAGATAGATTTGTAAGTACAAAAGATAAAAACGCCATCATAAAAGGGCTTGCATCTGGAGAGATAGATGCTGTGGTTGGAACTCACGCACTCTTTGGTTTAGCTTTTAAAAACTTAGGTGTGGTTATCATCGATGAAGAACATAAATTTGGAGTAAAGCAAAAAGAGAAGATAAAAGAGATTTATCACAATGTTCACCTTCTCTCAATGAGTGCTACGCCAATTCCTCGCTCACTAAACCAAGCGCTAAGTTCCATAAAAACTATGAGTCAGCTACTAACTCCACCAAGTGAGAGACAGGGAGTTAGAACCTTTGTTAAAGAGTATAATGAGAAGCTTATAAAAGAGGTCATTATGCGTGAACTTCGCCGTGGTGGGCAGGTTTTTTATGTGCATAATAGCATCGACCATATGCCTATAAAGTATGGGGAGTTAAAAGCTCTTATGCCAGAACTTAGAATGCTAATGCTTCACTCTAAAATCTCAGCAGCAGAGACTGAAAAAGAGCTTTTAAAGTTTGAAGCAAAAGAGTATGACCTAATGATTGCAACTTCCATCATAGAGTCAGGTATTCATATGCCAAATGTAAATACTATGATAGTTGATGGCGCAGATAGATTTGGAATAGCAGACTTGCATCAGCTTCGTGGTCGAGTAGGAAGAGGTCATAACGAGGGTTTTGCTTACTTTATAGTTGGGGATAAAGAGAGGCTTACCGATGAGGCTAAAAAACGACTTTTAGCACTAGAATCTAACTCATTTTTGGGAAGCGGTTCAGTCTTAGCTTATCATGATTTAGAGATAAGAGGCGGTGGTAACTTAGTCGGAGATGCTCAGAGTGGTCACATCAAAAATATAGGCTACTCTTTGTATCTTCGCTTGCTCGAAGATGCTATCAAAATCCTAAGTAACACAGTGGAGAGCCAAAGAGCAAAGGTAGATATAAAACTCGCTATCTCAGCCTTTGTCTCAGACGAAGTTGTAAAAGAAGATAGACTTAGACTTGACCTATATAGAAGGCTCTCACAGTGTGAAGATGCAGTTGAAATCTATGAGATAGAAGAAGAGATGATAGATAGATTTGGAGAGTTAGACACTCCAACTAAGCAGTTTGTAGAGCTTATGGTTATAAAAGTACTTAGCTTAGACAAAAAGATAAAAAGCATTATGAACTATGGGCAAAACATAACTATAACTTATCAAAATGATGCAAAAGAGAGTATAAAGTCTGCTTCAAAAGATGATGATGATATTATCAAAGCGACACTTAGTTACTTAAGACAAAAAAAGGAAAGAGATATATGAGAATTGCTTTTATTGGCGACATAGTTGGGCGTCCTGGACGGGATATGATACAAAAATATCTAAAGGGTATTAGAGCTGAGTATGAAGTGGATTTTGTAATAGCTAACTATGAGAATGCATCTCATGGTTTTGGTTTGACACATAAGAATGCAGGTGAATTAGTCTCTTTTGGAGTTGACTGTATGACTGGCGGAAACCACACTTGGGATAAAAAAGAGATAATGTCTCTTTTTGAGACACATGAGATTTTGCGTCCTTATAACTACCCTGATGAAGTGGGTGGAACTGGCTGTAAGGTCTATGAAATAGCAGGTGAGAAGCTTGCTGTTTTAAACCTTATGGGTCACTTTTGTATGCCACAAGCTGACAATGTCTTTAGAGCGGCTAAGCAAAAAGTAGCAGAGTTAAAACAAGATGGCGTTAAAAATATCTTTATAGATTTTCATGCAGAAGCAACAAGTGAAAAAAGGGCTATGCTTATGATGCTTGAAGGTGAGGTAAGTGCGATCATTGGCACTCACACTCATGTTAGCACTGATGACTTCCAAATAGTAGAGGGTACTGCATATCTAAGTGATATAGGTCTTAGTGGGTGTAGAGATAATGTGATAGGAATGGATAAAACAGCACCGCTAAAGCAATTTTTAACAGGGTTAAAATCACACTTTGATATACCAAAAAAGTGTAAAAAGATACTTCAAATCGCCATTATGGACATAAGTGATGGTAAGTGTTCAAATGCTTTTAAGTTAAAATACTTTTGCGATGGACGAGTTGTAAAAACTGATGCTTGGTTAGAGTCTTAGGCAGTTATTTTGTAATAATTATCGTTTGCTAGGTAAGTATTTACCATAGTGTGACGAAGTTGCTTCTCTTGTGCAGATTGTAGCTCTGATGGTAGAGACTTATCTATCTGTGGAGTCTGACTTTGAGTCAATTTTGGCTCAAGAAAGAGTGAAAACAGTTTTGAATTTTCTCCATAAGCATCTTTTGCACTGTTGAGTGTGTTTATTTTAGTAAACTTTTTAGTCTCTTTATCTTCAAAATCATCTTGCAGCTTTTGTTTGTTGCTAAAGGCCTTATAGTTTGAGATATAGTTTATAGGTAGGTTTTGAGTGCTGTTTGACTCTAGCGGAGAGTACTCTTTTAGTCTTGATTCAAAGGACTCCCTAGAAGATGATTTACTCTCTAACCTTTGAGTTGAACTTTTATCAGAGGGATTTGTAGCAATATATGTGTTATATGATGAAACAAACATGACACCCTCCAATACGAAAATATCTCTATTATAAGCCATCTTAGCTTACTAAATTCTTTTGTTTTTTTATTGCATAATTTATGGGCATTAAGGATGCCTTTGATGATAAAATAGAGATATCAGTCAAAAGCTCTTGATTTTGCTACAATGTTAAAATATTTTTTAAGGTAAGAAAAAGCGTGTTAAAAATCCATCAGATGATTATATTGAAGTTTTTACTCCTATTTGCTGGGACTCTCTTAGTAGCATCTATCATAGGTTTTGCTATTTTAAAGTCAGTTACAATAGCGCAACATAAAAAATATCTTCAAAATTCAATATCATTGATAGAGTTAAAAAAAGTAGAAAATCTACAAGAATATACTAAAAAAGTGAGTCAAGCAACAGGACTAAGGGTAACTATAATAAGCGAAGATGGCAGCGTCTTAGCGGAGTCACTATCAGATGTTTCACATATGGATAACCATAGCTCAAGAAATGAGATATCCCAAGCTTCTAAAGGCTCTTTTGCCCATGCTAAAAGAGAGTCCAAAACACTAAATACTGACTTTTTATATGTAGCTAAAAAAGTGAGCTATAGAGATGACTCTATTTATATCAGGCTCTCTGTGAGTATAGAAGCTATTATGAGCGAGTTTAATTCTCTATTTTTTTTACTTTTTTTATCCTTTTTATTTATTTTTGCTTTAGCTTTTTATATCTCAAAGAAGATGAGTGAAAAAATATCTTATGATATTGAACAAATCACAAACTATCTAGATGAAATAACTAAGAAAAACTATGGTGCCGTTATAAAAATAGAGTATTTTTATGAATTTTTACAGATTGCTTTGATAGTAAAAAATCTTGTTAAAAAACTGCACTCAAAAGATAAACTAAAAAGAAAAAAATAGCAAATTGTCATAAATACAAAGATTTGTTTTTTCTTTGGTTATATTTTTACTACTTATTTAGTAGGAGAATATATGCAAGACTTTCATGGAGTGATAGAAGCACTAAAGCTCTACCTAGCAAGAGAAAAAAAAGTAAAAATCTTAGATAAAGATGTGGCAGCTGCTCTAAAGATGACTCAAGCAAATTTTGCGACTATTAAAAGAAGAAACTCAACTCCATATAAAAATATACTAGAGTTTTGCAAAGACAAAGATCTTTGTTGCAAAGAGATTTTCTTTAAAAAAATAGTGTAAATACTTTGTAACTCTAAAAGTTATTTTTGTAGCTTTAGTGCATAACAATAGTAGCTAAATTTTAGATTGAATGGTTATTTTTGTAGCTTCAAAAAGTTCTATGGCTTTTTGTACCATTGGCTCATTTTGGATGTCTGAGCCATTTATCTCTCGTACATCTTGTTTAGATGAGGAACAAGAAGTTACACAACTAGAACTTCCACCAATCTCGGCATCTTCTATCATAGAAGTGCTCTGCTCATACTCTTTTGTATCGTTTATGGATTCATTTTTTTTTTGAACTATCTCTTTTGAGCAAGGTTCGTGCTTTATTTTTGTCTCAAAACCAAAGATGTCACGAACAAGATGTTTTATAACTGAAAAACCATGAGTTAAGACCTTTTTGCACTCTTCGTTCGCACAACTCTCCCATGTCAGAGTCTCATCTACATAAGAGATAAAACTGATGGACTCTTCAAAGCAGACACCAAGGGGAGCATTTCTATCTTTTATGCTCTGTTTTAACTCATCAAACATCTCTAGTGAGAGGTTTGGTAGTTTTAGCTCTTCTTGTGGTTCTGAAGTCTCTTGCTTAGTTTCTGGTTGTATAGCATCTAACTGTATATCTTCTGGCTTATCAGTCTCTTCTAAAACACTCTCATATGGCTCTATTTTTACGCTTGAAATTTGAGGCCTTTGTATCTCTTTTTGCAGGGATTCTATCATCTGATCAACCTCTTTTATGCGGAGGGCTTCGACCATCTTAAAAAAGATTAAAGATAGAACAAAAGAGCCATCAGCGTTGATGCTAAAGAGATATTTTGAGTCACTTAAGATCCTAAAAAATCTCTCTATTACTAGAGTAGAAAAGAGAGCATCTTGGTTATACATTCTCTCTTTTAAATAAACAATTAGTTCATCTACAACCATCTCGGCTTCATAATCTTCTAATATCTTAGTAAACTCAACAAGTTTTGCATAGTCTTTTGCAAAAACTGCACTAAAGAGATCCATAATAAACTTAGGGTCAACAAGCCCCAACATATCTGTAACAGTATTTACATCAACATGATTTTTAGAGTAGATTATGGCTTGATCGAGCAGAGTTAGAGTGTCTCTTAAACTGCCATTTCCACTTCTTGCAAGGATTTCTAGTGCATCACTCTCATACTCTATCTCTTCAAGGTTTAAGATGTGTGCTATGTGGTCCACGATTTTTTTAGTGGCGATAGACTTAAATCTAAAGTGTTGAGTTCGGCTAAGTATGGTGGCTGGAAGTTTTAGAGGATCTGTTGTTGCTAAGATAAACTTAACATAACTCGGAGGCTCTTCTAGAGTCTTTAAAAGAGCGTTAAAAGCTTCTTTTGTGAGCATATGGACTTCATCTATGATAAATATTTTAAACCTTGCAGATGCGGGTTTATATTTAGTTTGTTCTATCAAATCTCTTATGTCATCAATCTTTCTTGAAGATGCAGCGTCCATCTCAACTATGTCCATATGGCGGTTCTCTAGGGCTAAGATGCAGTTTTGACATACTCCACAGGGATTGTGAGAAACACCATTTTCACAGATGAGCGCTTTTGCAAAGATGCGAGCTGTTGAAGTCTTCCCACTTCCTCTTAGCCCTGAGAATAGGTAAGCGTGAGAGAGTCTTTTTGAATCAAGCGCTAATGAGAGAGTTTGAGAGATAGTCTCCTGACCTATAAGCTCGTCAAAGTTTGATGGTCGATACTTTCTTGCTAATACTTCAGAAGATTCTTTCACATGCAACCCCAGATTTAATTTGGGTGATTTTAACATCTAAAGGGTTAAAATATCATTTAAAATTCTCTTTTATAGGAGATTTTAATAGTATCGATGATAACATTTCACTATTAAATTTGAGAGTATGATATGAATGTAAAGAGTAAAAATATTGCAGTTGTAAACTTTATAGGCGTTGTCGAAGAGCGTAACGCTAGGCTGATACAGAGCTTGATAATTTCCAAGCTAGAAATGTATAAAGAACAAAAGATAAAAGCTGTTTTAATCTCTTTTAAGAGTGCTGTATATAAAGAAAACAACGAGGGCTTAGTTTCTTTAGTGAAAATTTTAGATGCGTTAGCTAAGAATACAGGGCTCGGATTTGCTATTGTTGACTATAGTGTTGAACTTTTTAAAATACTAAAAAGAGTCGCAAGAGGCTCAAAAGTAAAACTCTTTAAAAATGAAAATGTTGCGACTCTTTTTTTAGATCCAAAAGTATATAAAAAAGCGATTTGCGTTTTAGTCTATGATGATGATGAGCAAAACTCAAAAGATTTGGCGACTGAGCTCTCAAAGTATGGTTACTCCGTTATTCGTGCAAAAGATGCAAAAGAGTTTCAAGATAAGATGCAAGACAAAGCACACGATATTATTATCACTCAAAGTGCTTTAAATGAGAAAATAGCCAATGCAACAGAGTCAAAAAGTAAGCTACTCTTATCTAAAAAACTCATAGTAAATCTACCTGTTTTTATGGACACAGCAGTTGAAACACTTGTCTCTTTCACAGGACTTCAAGCGCAAAAATCAGCCCATAGCATCAAAGGTTTTGACACAAGTATAGATGCTGATAATATTTGTGCTGTTATGCATTTTAAAGGTGATTTGGAAGGTTTTTTCACACTTGTATTTCCTAAGACTCTAGCCGTTATAACATTAGAATCACTTCTAGGTGAAGAGATAAGTGATAACGATATGGACACTCTAAGAGATGGAGTAGGAGAGTTTTGTAACATTATAACGGGGTCTATAAAGACAGCATTTGACAGAAAAGACACTAAGCTTATGTTTGATCTTCCAAAGACTTATAACTCTCTAAAAGCGACTCAAGGGCATATTGGTGAAAACAACGGTGTTTGGATAGATATGCAACTAGCCGATAAGCCTTTTTATATGTTTATAACAAAGTAACTAAAGTCATTCTCTTCTTATTTATTATTTGCAAAAAGTGAAGATCTCTAAAAGCTAAAAAATATTTAAGAACTTTCATAAAAGTTTCTAGCATCTTACTTTTAACCTCGCTCCCAAGTTTTACTTGGGAACTAGACAAAATTCAAGGTTCCGAAAAAGAGTTGCAAGGTTTTTTAAAGAGATAACCACTTAGTTGCAGTAGCCTTTAGTGCATCTGGGTTTTCTGATGCAAAGAATTTTAATGTAGGTTTTTTGTACTTGTGAGTAAATTCAAACTCTCTTTGCAAATACTCAACTATGGCATCCCCTGAGTGAATGATTGTGCAATCATTAGAGAAGTAGTTTTTTATGGAGCCTGATATAAGTGGAAAATGGGTGCATCCAAGTATGATGGCATCTGGTTTTTGTATATCTTTAAAGTAGTGTTTTAGCGTTGCATCTAAAACCTCTCCGCTATATATCTCCTCTTCAACTATTGGCACAAAAAGCCCTGTAGCTTTTGCTTGAAGGTTTTTATAGCCTCTCTTGTTTAAACCTAGCTCATAAGCTTTAGAATTAATGGTAGCTTTTGTAGCAATTATTAGGATGTTTGAATCTTTCTTAGGAAGTGAGTTTACAGTAGCTAAGATGCCAGCCTCTACAACACCAATAACAGGGCAAGAAGCACTCTCTCTCATCTCATCAAGTGCGTAAGCACTCACAGTATTACAAGCTACAATAATGAGATCTAGTTCAAAGTTTTTAAAAAACTCAACTGCTTCTATGGCGTAGCGAATAATAGTGTTTTTATCTTTGATGCCATAAGGGACGCGAGCTGTATCTCCAAAGTAGATAATCTCTTCAAAAAGATTATGCTCAAGAAGTGATTTTACAACTGTTAAACCACCAATCCCACTATCGAATACGCCTATTTTCATCGTTATTTGTCTCCTTGAAGAGGAACAAGTCCCTCTACAATTCTTCTCACTAAAGCTACGCCTATTGGCGAAAGTCTATTTTTCAGTATTCATGCTCTCTAAGAACTCAGCATTAGTCTCTTTTTTGCCCATGGTTGTGTAGATAAACTTTAGAGCTTCAATCTCGTTGTCTTGCTTGTGTAGCATTTGACGAAGGATAAATACTTTTTGAAGAGTATCAGGGCCGATAAGAAGTTCATCTTTTCTAGTTCCAGATTTTAGTATATCAATAGCTGGGAAGATTCTTCTCTCCGCTATCTTTCTATCTAGGACTACTTCAGAGTTTCCAGTACCTTTGAACTCCTCAAAAATAACTTCATCCATTCTGCTCCCAGTATCTACAAGCGCAGTGGCAATAATAGTTAAACTTCCACCTTTTTCAATATTTCTAGCTGCTCCAAAAAATCTCTTTGGTTTATGTAGAGCATTAGCATCTACACCACCAGAGAGGACTTTACCGCTAGATGGCGTTACAGTATTATAAGCACGAGCAAGGCGGGTGATAGAGTCAAGAAGGATAACAACATCTTTACCTAACTCAACTCTTCTTTTTGCTTTTTCTATAACCATCTCAGCAACCTTAACATGGTTTTTTGCTGGCATATCAAAAGTAGAGCTATAAACCTCTCCTTTTACACTTCTTTCCATATCTGTAACCTCTTCAGGTCTCTCATCAACAAGAAGAACCATAAGGTCAATCTCTGGATGATTTGCAGCGATACCGTGAGCTATCTCTTTTAAAAGCTCAGTTTTACCACTTCTTGGAGGTGCAACAATCAAGCCTCTTTGACCCTTACCAATAGGAGAAAAAAGGTCCATCATCCGACCTGTTAAACCTTTTTCTCTGTACTCTAACTTTATCTGGTCTAGTGCATAAATCGGAGTTAGATTTTCAAAGAGAGGTCTTTTTTTACTCTCTTCAGGAGGCAAGCCATTTACCGCTTCTATCTTTATAAGAGCATAGTAGCGTTCTTGATCTTTTGGAGGTCTTACTTGGCCAGTTACCACATCCCCGTTTCTTAGAGCAAAACGGCGGATTTGAGTGTTTGATACATAAGCATCATTTATACTCTCATTAAAACTTTTATCTATGGAACGGATAAATCCATATCCATCTTGCATAATCTCTAAGATTCCACTAAAGAGGATAAAACCACCTTGTTCAGTCTGAGCTTTGAGTATTTCAAAGATAACATCTTGTCTTTTTAACTCATTTGGATGCTCTACATTTAACTCTGAGGCGATAGAAACAAGCTCTTCTATACTTTTAGTGCGTAATTCTTCTACGCTTGCGCCTTTAACTGGTTTGTGAGTTCTTGATTTGGAGTTGGTTTTTGTACTTGTCTTGCGGGGTGTTTGTGAATTGTTTTCACTCATAAAATATTTACCTTAGTTTGGTTTTGGATATGTATTGAAGGGGATTATTATAGTTTTAATGACGAGATTTTACAATAATAAACCCTCTAAAGTCAAGTGTGTAGGCGATTTTACTCTTTTATCCCATCAAGAGTTTTAAAAAGTAACTCAGATAGTGTCGCTCTCTCTTTAGCATTGACATGACTAAACATCTTCTCTTCTAGCTCTATAACATCTCTAAGAGACTTCTCAACTATCTGCTTGCCACTCTTTGAAAGTCTCACAAGCTTACTTCTTTTGTCTTCTTTGTTATCAAGCCTCTTTATAAAGCCTTTTACTTCTAGTTTTTTTAAAACTTTTGTCATTCCACCAGAAGAGAAAAAGAGTCTTTCATATAACTTTGTAGGAGTTAATGTGTGCTTTTCATCTACAGATGAGTGAAGTGATGAGAGAACATCAAGCTCACTAGTTGAGATAGAGTATTTATCCTCCAAAAGAGTAGCGATGTGGGCTAAAATCTTTTCAGAGATGAGAATAAGAGGTAGAGTTACATAGCCTATATTACTGCCGTTTGAGATATTTTTGTCTTTTTTGCTTAAGTGTAAGATTAGCTCATTTGAATTCATAAAGTGCATTATACTCAGATAAGACTTTTAAGTAAATGCTTACGCAAATATCGGTATTAATCGCTCTTTTGTGCTAGTTGTTTTACGACTGCATCTATAGAATTTTTATACCTTTTATTGTCTTTTATTTTATCAAAACTGCAGCTTAACATAGAGTAGATAAAAAACTTCGATTTTTTATCATATAGGCTTTTTAACATATAGATGATTGTTTTTGGCGAGATATGGTGGCTAAGGTTAAGATTGTCTTGCTCAGTTAAGGAGCAGGCTAGGGCGTAGTGGTTTTTTTCATCATAAGAAGCATCTATAAAGATTATTTCATTGGCATCTAAGAGTTGTAAAACTACTTCTGGAGTGAGTTGATGCAAAGATATGAGTTTTGTATTTTCCAAACCTAGCTTTTGGAGTTTTTTTATAGCATCAACTCCAAAAGCATCTTCGCCTCTTAGCTCATTTCCATAGCCTATGATTACCCTCATTAGCTTCTCTCAAACACCTTTATTATCTTTTTATTATGGTCTCTTACTTCTACTTTTGAAGATACAATCCCTAGTGCATGAGTAGAACAGCTAAGACAAGGGTCAAAACATCTAATCACTGCTTCAACTCTGTTTAGTGCACCATCTGTTATGTTTTTTGGATCTACAAATCTTTGAGCAACTTGCTTAACCCCAGCGTTCATTGCTAAGTTGTTATTTCCAGTTGCAATTATAAGGTTAACTCCCGTGATGATGCCATCTTTTGTTACATGGTACTCATGAAAGAGAGTCCCTCTAGGAGCTTCTGAACACCCAACGCCTCTTTCATAACTGACTGTTGAAGTTGACCTTACATTATCACTCATCGTCTCATCACACTTTAAAAGTTCTTCTATCTTCTCGATAGCATAGATCATCTCGATAAGTCTTGCATAGTGGTAGTAAAAGGTGTTAAGAACAGGTTTTCCACCATTTAGAGCTTTGAACTTTATAAGTTCTTTGTCGGCTAAAGGAGTTCCACATGTTTTAGCGATGTTTACTCTAGCTAATGCACCTACACGGTACATCCCTTGTGGATATCCCATAGGTTTGTAGTATGGAGATTTTAGGTAGCTAAAATCTTCAACCGCTTCGCCTATAAACTCTTTATAGTCCCTAGGTTCAATCTTATCTTTTAAAATATTTCCTTCGCTGTCCATAAAACAAAGTTTTCCATTATAGTGCTCAAGCGTACCCTCATCATTTGATATTGCCATAAAAAGTGATGGAAATGCACCTAAATAGTCTATCTCTTCTTGAAATTTATGTAGGTTTTCTCTAAAAAATTCTAAAGCACTCTGTGCTATTTTTAACATATCTGGAACTTGTTCTAAGATAGCCTCTTTTGTGGACTCTTCTATCTTATGTGAGGCTCCGCCTGGGATGATTCCTGTAGGATGAATCCTTTTGCCTGCTAAATCTTCTATGATTTTTTGCCCAAACGCTCTTAGGTTTATACCATCTCTTGCCATTTGTGGATGTGTCTGCATCATCTTAAAGATATTTCTATCCTCTTTTGGAGCATCAAAGCCGTAGATAAAATCAGGGCTTGAGAGATGATAAAAGTTTAGTGTATGAGACTGAAGCATCTGAGCAAGATTTACGATTTTTCTTATATTTACACCTGCTTTTGGAGGAGTGACGCCAAGTATCTCATCTATGGCTTTTGTAGCTGAGACCACATGACTCACTGGACAGATGCCACATGTTCTAGCTGTTAGAGCTGGCATCTCTGTGTAGGGCCTACCCTCACAAAATTTCTCAAAACCACGGTACTGAGTCACATGAATCTTCGCATCTTCAACCTTACCGCTCTCATCTATATCTATAGTTATTTTTGCATGACCTTCAATTCTTGTTACTGGGTCTATGATTATTGTCTTTTTTTGCATAATTATTTTCCAAACCTCGTTAGTTCATGTATTTTTATCTCTCTGCCTTCTATGAGAGCTTTAAGCATCTCATAGATTGCATCTGCTGGGGTAGGGCAACCTGGCAAAAAGTAGTCCACTTTTACAGCCTCATGTAGAGGTATAACCATGTCAAGGAGTGTTGGCACTACTTTTGATGGATACTCATGGTTTAAATCAGCAAGATCAAAATAGCCCTTTTGCAAAATCGCCTCACTACCATAGAGATTTTTCATAGCAGAAACATTTCCTGTAATCGCGCAATCCCCTAGAGCTAATATTAGCTTAGAGTTTTTTCTTATCTTTTTTATCATCTTTATGTCGTGGTCGGTGCTTAGAGCTCCTTCGACTATAGTTAAGTCAACATTCTCTGGAAACTCTTTCATATCAACATAGGGGCTGTAAACAACATCCACATACTCGGCTAACTCGATAAGTCTCTCATCCATATCTAAAAAAGACATATGACAACCAGAACAGCCATCAAGCCAGATGGTACCTAGGCGTATTTTTTTCATTTTTGACCCCTGTTTTTAACAAGCTCTGTAACAATCTCTCGTTTTTTAATAATCTCTTCTTCACTTATATCTTTTTCATAAAGCGCACCAGTAGGGCAGACATATACACACTTTCCACAACTCGTACAGCTTGTGGAATCAGCCCATGGTTCATCCATATCGTGGATTACTCTAGTGCCCAAACCTCTACCAAAAAGGTCAAGTGCGTGAGCTCCTTCTATCTCATCACAAACTCTGATACATCTCGTACACAAGATACATTTGTTTGGATCATTTACAAAGTTTTTATGTGAAGCATCTATCTCAAATCTTTGATTGAGATATGGGGTAAAACTGTGGCTAAGTTCAAGTTCTACGGATTTACTTTGAAGCTGGCAATCCCCATTAACAACACAAGTACTACATGTATGATAACGCTCAGAAAACATCATGGAGAGAATCATCTCTCTTGCAGCTTTTATCTTAGGTGAGGAGGTGGTTACTTCCATTCCTTCTTTTATCTTTGCAGTACATGAGGGTATAGGTTCATGGCGTCCATCTATCTCGACTATGCACATTCTACATGAACCAACATCGCTAAGACCTCTTAAGTGACATAGTGTAGGAATATCGATACCGTTATCACGAGCGACCTCAAGTATGGTCTGGTTTGACTGCCCCGTGACGCAGATGCCGTCTATCTTAAAATTTTTAACTCTTACTTTTGCTTTAATCATTTTTTATCCCTGCTAGATATTCGTCTTCAAAGTATTTTATAGTGCTTAAAACTGGATTTGGGGCTGTTTGTCCAAGTCCACAAAGACTCGTACTCTTTACAACCTCACACATTTTTTTCAAAAGATCAAAATCTTGATGTGATGCCTCTTTTGCTATAAACTTATCAAGTAGTCCTGTTAGCTGCGTAGTTCCAACGCGACACGGTGTACATTTCCCACATGATTCATTTGCACAAAAGTCCATAAAAAATCGTGCAATTTCTACCATGTTAGAGCTATCGTCCATTACAATAAGACCACCACTTCCCATAATAGAATCTACCTCTTTTAATGATTCGTAATCTACTTTTAAGTCCAAGAGATGCTCTGGAATACATCCTCCACTAGGGCCACCTGATTGGATGGCTTTAAATTTTCTTCCATCTTCAACCCCTCCGCCAATATCATAAACAAGCTCTCTTAGAGTCGTTCCCATCGGTACTTCAACAAGCCCAGTGTTTTTTATAAGTCCTGAGAGTGCAAAAACTTTTGTTCCACTTGAGTTTTCTGTTCCAATGGACTTAAACCACTCGCCGCCATTTTTGATGATTGGAGCTATATTTGCAAAGGTTTCAACATTGTTTAAAATAGTAGGCATTCCCCATAAACCATGATCACTTAGATGCGGTGGCTTTTGTCTAGGATGTCCACGTCCACCTTCAATAGAAGCTATAAGTGCAGTTCCCTCTCCACACACAAATGCACCAGCACCTAGTCTTATCTCGATACTAAAGCCAAAGCCACTTTGAGCAATGTTTGCTCCTAAGATGCCAAGTCTAGTAGCCTGTTTTATTGCTCTTGTTAATCTTTTTACGGCTACTGGATATTCGGCTCTAATATATATATAGCCTTTATCAGCACCACAAGCAAAACCTGCAATCGCCATCCCCTCTAGGACTCTGTGAGGATCACTCTCCATAACAGCTCTATCCATAAAAGCACCAGGATCGCCCTCATCGCCGTTACAGATGATGTATTTCTGCTCGCTTTGAACTTTTGAGACGCTCTCCCATTTTAGGCCCGCAGGATAGCCCCCGCCACCACGACCGCGAAGCCCACTTGTCTTTAACTCTTCAATGACATCTTTTGGACTCATTTCATCTAAGGCTTTAAAGAGTGACATATAACCGCCATGTGCTATATAATCCTCAATATCTTCAGGATCGATGATTCCCTCATTTTCAAGAACAATTCTCTTTTGCTTTGTGTAAAAATCAGAGGTCATATCGATAGTTATCTCTCTTGGATTAGTAGCGTTTTGAGCCTTTTTTTTATCTGCTAGCTCTTGAAGCTCTTCTATAGATGTAATCATTTTATATCCTCCTCAATGCCGCAAAGCGGATTTTCAAGCGAAACATTTGCTTTTATATGCTCGTCGAAAACTATGACAGGAGCAATAGAACAGGTACCAACACATCTAGCAGTTAAGAGTGATAAAGCTTCATCTGAAGTTGTCTCTCCTGCTTTGATGCCATATCTCTGCTCAATTTTTTGAAGAATTTTTTCAGAGCCTTTTATATAACAGGCAGTCCCTGAGCAGACGACTATATTATGTCTGCCTTTTGGTTTTAATCTAAAGTTGCTGTAAAAAGTAGCAACTCCATAAACTTTAGAATAAGGCAATTTTAGCCGTTTTGCAACGAACTTAAGAGTATCTATACCTAGATAGCCAAAAATTCCCTGAGCACTGTGGAGGACTTCTAGAAGAGAATCCTTTTCATAACCGAGCTTTTTTATAGCTTTTTCAAGTGCACTGTATCTGTCGTCAGTAACTGTTGACATTCTAGACTCCGATTTAAATATATTTTTAGTATTATAAGTCATAATTGATTAAAATAGCATAATCTTTAAATTTAAGGTAACTAAAAAGAAGAGTTTACTAAAACCCCATTTTAGTTTGCTTTGTAGGTTGATATGAAATCACTTTGACTGCATTAAAAAGGTAATTTAAGAGAGTATATGATATCTTTCGAGCAAGGTAAAAAGAAGGAAAAATAACATATGAAGTACCTATTATTATGCGTGATTTTATTTTTAAATATCCAAGCGGCAGATGAAAAACCACAAGCTTCTTTAGTTGTAACAAAGCTCGTAAAAGAGGGCTATGCATCTGCTCTACAAAACTATGTAGGTTCGCTATATTACGACATCAACTCAAACCTAGCATCTCAGAGTGCAGGAGCTGTAAGTGCAATCTTTGTAAAAGAGTCTCAAGCAGTAAAAAAGGGTGAAGTTTTAGTAAAACTAGATAGCTCAATCCTTGAAGCAAACATAAAAGCAAAAAAGGCTATGTTAAACTCATATTTGGCTAACTTCACAAAGCAGCAAAAAGACCTCCAAAGAGCAGATGCACTACTAAAGAAAAACTCTATAGCTCAAAGCTCACATGACAATACTTTTTATACACTAGAAGCTCTAAGCGCTGAGATAGAGGCACAAGAAGCTGAGCTTTTATCTATGAATATACAGCTTGATAAGATGAGCATAAAAGCTCCATTTGATAGCGTTGTAGTAAAAAGAAATGTAGATGTTGGAGAGTGGGTAACAGAGGGAAGTAGTGTTTTAAATATAGTAGATCCAAAGAGTATAGAAGCTGTGGTAAATGTTCCAAGTCAATTGTTGAGCATATTAAAAGAGGGACAAAAACTCCAAGCAAAGATAGATGCAAGGGATATAGAAGTTAGCATCAAAAGTATAGTCCCTCTAGCAGATAAAGCAAGTAGAACGCTCCCACTAAAACTCTCTTTTGCATCTGAGAATAACCTTATAGAAGGTATGCGAATAGATGTAGAGGTTCCAACTCTAAAACAACAAAAAGTCTTGCTAGTTCCCCGTGATGCAGTTATTAAAAGATTTGGCAGTTATGTAGTCTTTAGCGTTGTAGATGCTAAAGCTGTAATGCTAAATGTAAAAGTAATAAACTATAGCCAAAATGAAGCTGCCATCCTTAGTGATGAACTTAGTGAGGGTCAAAGAGTTGTTACAAAAGGAAATGAGAGAATTTTCCCAAATATGAGTGTAGTTGAGAAGGGTGATTAATGAACTTTATTGATTTCTCTATCAAAAAACCCGTAACTATTCTTGTTGGGGTTCTCTTAATCATAATGTTTGGTTTAGTGGCTCTTTCGCAGCTTCCATACAAACTTACACCAAATGTAGTTGAGCCTGAGATTGGAGTTATCACTGTGTGGCCAGGGGCTACTCCTAGTGAGATTGAGCGCGATATTGTTCAAAAGCAAGAAGACCAGTTAAAATCAACTCCAGGTTTAGTCCGTTATGAGGCTATGGCATCTGATAATATGTCTGAAATCACCCTTACTTTTGATGTCTCAACTGATATGAACAAGGCTCTTCTTGAAGTCTCAAACAAGTTAAATCAAGTTGAAAACTATCCTGAAAACGTCGAAAAACCAATCATCCAATCAGCTGGTTCAACGGCATCTCCTACCATTTGGATGGGATTTATCGCAAATGATGATAATGACAGGGATATAGATACATATCTAACATATTTAGACAATGACATAAAAGAGCAGTTTGAGCGAATTCAAGGAGTAGCTGGCATCTTCGTCCCTGGTGGAACGCTAGATGAACTTCACATAAGACTCTCACCTGCGAAACTTGCGGCTCACGCTTTAACTATAGAAGAAGTTGCAAATGCCATAGTAAATGAGAACATCGATACAGCTGCTGGAACAGTAGATATAGACAGACGAACATATCGTGTTAGAACCTCTGCTAGATTTAAGTCCATAGAAGATTTAGAGCAGATGGTGCTCTTTAATGATGGAGTAAGGAGTATTCGCTTAGGTGAAGTAGCTACTATCTCAAAGGGTCACGCAAAAGTAGTTGCTAATATCTTACAATCAAGCGGAGATAAACTAAATAAAGCACTTATTTATGGTGTTAGAATGGAGCCATCAGCCAATGTTGTAGAGACTACAAATAAGGTTGAAGAGGTATTTAATCATCTAAATGCAAATGTTCTGCCAGAGCATAAGATTCACCTTGATTGGTTCTTTGACCAAAGAGACTATATACAAGGGGCTATTGAGCTAGTTCAGCAAAATATTGCACTTGGCGGGGTTTTAGCTATCGTTATCTTGCTACTTTTCTTGCGTTCATTTTTGCCTACTGTGGTGGTTTCAGCCGCAATTCCTATAAGTGTAATCGCTACTTTTATAGTCCTTAGTGCGATGGATAGAAGTCTAAATACAATCTCGCTAGCTGGAATCTCTTTTGCAGTTGGAATGCTACTAGATAGTGCCATTGTTGTGTTAGAAAATATAGACAGGCATCTAAAGATGGGCAAAAAACCTTTTGATGCAGCTCATGATGGAACTGTAGAAGTTTGGGGTGCTTTGGTTGCATCTGCGCTTACTACCATCGCAGTTTTCTTGCCTGTTATATTTTTGCAATCAGAAGCTGGACAACTCTTTAAAGATATAGCAATAGCGGTCACTGCATCTATAACCTTTTCCCTTTTTGTATCCATCTCTGTTATCCCAATGCTTTGGACACAGTTTTTAAAGATAAGTAAGAGTGACCATGAAAAAGAGCATGAAATAGCTACTAAACCAAGAGACTCTCTCTTAGTAGCAATGGCAAAAAAAGTTGGCGCTTTTTTCATGGGTGCAGTTGAGTGGAGTTTAAAAAGAAGAATCAACCAGTTTGTAACCATCATATCTATGGGAGCTCTCTCGGGATTTTTGATTTTTATCTTTTTTCCAAAGATGGAGTACTTACCTCAAGGTAATCAAAACCTAGTTATGAACATACTTATCCCACCTCCAGGGCTCTCAGAAGATGAGAAAAAAGATATAGGGAAAAAACTTCATGAACATATGAAGCCTCACTATAGTAAAGACGAGGGTGGCATCCCACCTATAAAACATACGTTTTTTGTCTCATATCAAGATCTAATTATCCAAGGAATGATATCGACTGAGGAGAGTAGAGCAGCAGAGTATGTTCCTTTTATGATGCCTGCAGTAAACAGCTTTCCTGGCGTCTTTGGCATCTCACTTCAAAGGGGCGTTTTTGAGCAAGGTATAGGTGAGGGTAGAAATATAGACATCGATATAAGCGGTGATGATATGGAAAAACTAACTCAGATAGGAGGGATGCTCTTTGGTGCAATCTCGCAACAGATGAAAGGCGCTCAAACTCGCCCAGTTCCATCCATAGAGGTTCTTTTTCCAGAAGCACTTCTTCTTCCAGATAGAAATGCGCTTGCAAGTGTTGGGATGAGCAGCCGAAGTTTCGGTTTTGCAGCAGATGTTTTGCTTGATGGTAGAAAGATTAGTGAATATACAGCGGATGGTGCCAAGTCAATTGACTTGATACTAAAGTCAGATGATGAGCTTATTAACTCGCCAGAGGCACTATATTTGACTCAGATAGCAACACCAAATGCAGGGTTAGTTCCTATCTCTGAACTCTCGCATCTAATACATACTACTAGCATCACTAAGATTCGTCACGTTGAGGGTAAAAGGACTATCACGCTTCAAGTTACACCGCCAACTACTATGACGCTTGAAGAGAGTATTGAGCAGTTAAAGGTTATCATTGAAAAAACTGTGCCAGCAACAATGTTACAAGATTCTACTAAGGTAAAACTTGCAGGAAAAGCGGACAAACTAGCTCAAACTATAGAGTCCATGAAGTACAATCTGCTTTTTGCTCTAATCATTATCTATCTTTTGATGAGTGCACTCTTTGCTAACTTTTTGTATCCGCTAGTTATCATGTTTACAGTTCCTATGGCTACAGCTGGAGGTTTTATTGGGCTAAAGCTTACAAATATGTATGTAGCCCCACAACCACTTGATGTTCTTACGATGCTAGGCTTTATCATACTCATAGGTATAGTTGTAAACAACGCTATTTTGATAGTCCATCAGTCACTAAACAACATCAAACATAGTGCTATGGTATATAAAGAGGCAATAGTAGAAGCTACACGCTCAAGACTAAGACCTATCTTTATGAGCTCACTAACCTCTGTTTTTGGAATGCTGCCACTTGTATTAGTTCCAGGACCTGGAAGTGAGTTTTACAGAGGTTTAGGCTCAGTTATCACTGGTGGTTTGGCTCTTTCTATGGTTTTTACTATCTTAGTGACACCAGCACTTTTATATCTCTTTTTAAGTTTTAAAAAAGATGAAAACGCAAAGGAAATTTCATGAAAATAGCACTAATATTTCTGCTTTTTTATAGCACGCTTTTTGCCTTAACACTAGAGGAGTCTTTAGAATTAGCGCTACAAAACTCTCCAAAAACCAAGATTTCTATAAGCAATGTAAAATATAGTGAACTTAAAAAAGATGAAGCTATTGCGGCTTACCACCCAACTCTAGATGCAGGCTTTGAGTATAAAGAGCTACAAAATACTACAGCTTTTACTTTTAGTCCAACTCACAACTACAATCTAAGTTTAAAGTACAACCTCTTTAGAGGTTTTAGTGACTCTTCAACCATAGACTCTAAAGATGCAGAGATGCTCTCAGCTAGGCTTGAAGCAAAGGCAGTAGTAGCAGACTTAAAGTTAGATGTGATAGTGGCATATACTAACTACTTAAAAGCGCAAAAACTTATAGTCTCGCAAGAAGCAGAGTTTGCATCTCTTACAAAACAATTCGATGATACAAAAAACAGATATGAGCAGGGCATCATCGCAAAGAATGACCTGCTTATGATAGATGTAGAGAGACTAAGATCAGAGCAAGCTCTTATAAAAGCAAAGAGTGACTTTGTAGTTGCTAAGAGTACACTTGAAAATATCATCGCTACAAAAATAGCAAATAGTGAGACTATTTCAGACTTTGATGCAAGTGTTGCTGAGGTTGCAAGTTTAGAAGCGCTGGAAGTGAAGATGCTGCAGAATCGTAGTGAGATAAAGGCAATGCTATTTAAAAGCAAGTCTTTAGTTGCTCAAAGAGATGCAGTAGAGGGTAAGTACTTACCAACAGTAGATTTGCTAGCAAGATATGACCTTAATGATAAAGAGAGAAGATCAGGAGCTAGTATCGTCCAGCCAAAAGATCAAACCACTTATGGGGTAAATGTCTCATGGAATATCTACTCTGGTGGCAAAGACTATGCAGCGCAAAAAGCCCTTTTAGAAAAAGATAACCAACAAAACTATGAGCTAAATCAACTAAAACTAGATTTGAGCACACAACTTACAAAGGCTTACCAAGATCTTATAGTAGCAAAGAGTGCTAAAGTCGTTGCAAGTAAGGCAAAAGAGAGCGCAGAGGAGAACTACCGCATCACTTCAGATAGATATAGTTATGGAGATGTAGATACACTTACACTTTTAGTCTCACAAACTAGCTTAACTCAAGCTACAAATGCACACAATGATGCTTACTATAATCTCTATGTAGCTTATAAAACTCTTCACAGAGTGGTGGGTGAATAATGGCATGGGTTTGGTTAGTAACAGCAGGTTTGTTTGAGATACTATTTGCATCATTTTTAAAGCTCTCAGATGGATTTTCTAAGCTTGGGTTTACTTTAGCTTTTGTAGTTTCAGCCGCTTTTTCTTTTTACTTTTTAACAAAAGCTATGCAAGAGATTCCAGTGGGCACTGCATACGCAGTATGGACTGGCATCGGAGCCGCTGGAGTTGCAATCTTTGGCATCATCTTTTTTGCAGAAGCATTAAGCTTTGCAAGACTCTTTTTTATCTCAACTCTTATACTCTCCATTATCGGGCTAAAAGTAGTCTCAAGCTAGCTTCTGTTAAGAGTTCGTTAAACTGCAATTAACATATCGTTAATGTGGTGAGTCTATACTTCTTCTATCAAAATAAAGGAGTTCGTTATGAACAAGAAAATAATTTTAGGTTTAGCAACAGCGTTACTTTTAGCATCATCTGCAATGGCTTATGATGGAAGTAAAAATAAGCAGCAAAGAGGTGAAAACTTTAAGTCATGCAAGATGAAAAGTAATCACAAAGATTCTCATATGTTTGTAAAAATGGTAATGCAACTAGATTTGACTGAAAAACAAAGAGCTGAGGTTATCTCTATAGTTAAAGATAGCATGCAAAAGATGCCAAACCCTAGCAATGCATTTACAGAAACTTCTTTTGATAAAAAAGAGTTTATAAAGTTAGCAAAAGAAAAAAGAGATGCTAACTTAGAGCGTAAGGCAGATATGTTTGAGAGCATATATAAAGTTTTAAACTCTTCTCAAAAGAAGGACTTAAAAACTATGCTTGATATGAAAGTGATTATGCAAAAAAATATGAACAAAGGCAAAAATTGTAATGCTAAAAATTGCAATGGTAGAAGATGATAGGGAACTAGCCCAAGTACTAACTCAGTACTTAGCGAAGTTTAACATCTTAGTTACAAACTATGAGGACCCTTTTATAGCTCTTAGCGCTATTGCTTTAGAAGAGTTTGATCTTATCATCTTAGATCTCACTCTTCCAGGCATGGACGGCTTAGAAGTGTGTAGAGAGTTAGTTACTAAGTATGATATTCCCATAATAATCTCAAGTGCGAGAAGCGATATAACAGATAAGGTTATAGCTCTTGAACTGGGTGCTGATGATTATCTTCCAAAACCTTATGACCCAAGAGAGTTAGAAGTTAGGATAAAGACAGTGTTAAGACGCCAAAACAAGTCGATGCCAGAAGAAGAAGTGCAAGAGATTTTTGTTTTAGATGAGCAAAAGCAAGAGATAAAAAAAGATGGAAAGTTTATAAAATTTACTCCAGCAGAGTTTGGTGTAATGTCTTTAATGTGCAAAAGAAAAGGTTTTGTAGTTTCAAGATATGATATTTTAGATAGCTGTGATGTCTTTAGCGCTGATGAAGAGAGCGGCAGTATAGCTGTGATAGTAAATAGAATAAGAAGCAAAATAGAGCAAGACCCTAAAAATCCAAAACACTTCCTAACCATCAGAGGTATGGGATATAAGTTAGTAGAATGAACAGAGATTCCATAGCTTTTTCAATAAGCATAACTTTTTTTATAGCCCTGTTTTTAGTTTTACTTAGTTTTACTTTTTTATATAAAGTTAGCGAACAAAGAGAAGAAAACTCTTGGCAAAAAAGAAATATGCAAGCCGCAAAGATGATATTTAGAGAGTTTCGTCATGATGGAGATATAGCAAGCATCCAAGAAGATTTGGAGCTTTTAGGCTACTCCATTATAAGAGATGATTTGCAACAAAAGATACTCCAAGATGCAGAGCTTATATCTCAAAAGAGAGATAAAAAACACAAGCATCAGATGCAAGAGTTAAGGCTTGATGCTAAGAACTTTATATATATAAAAACACCAAGAGCAGATGTGCTGATGCAAAATAACAATGAGATGCAGAGTTATACTCATCTTATCTTTGCTCTTTTTGTTTTTATCTTTTTTATCTTTTTGTTCCTTTATATAACAACTCTACAAAAATTAAAACCATTAAAGAGCCTAAAACAACAGGTCGAAGGTTTTGGGGATGAGGAGTTTGATATCTCTTGTGCGAGTGAGAAAAAAGATGAGATTTCACTTCTTGCAAATGAGTTTGATAAGTCTGCAAAAAAACTTAAAAAACTAAGAGACTCTAGAGATGTCTTTATCAGAAATATCATGCATGAGCTAAAGACTCCCATCACAAAAGGAAAGTTTTTAACTGAGCTTGAATCTACAAAAGAGAACAACATCAAGATGCAAAAGGTTTTTTATAGACTAGAGTCACTTATAAATGAGTTTGCATCTATAGAAGAGTTGATTTCAACTAAAAAAAGACTTCAGTTGCGAAAGTATAACTTAGAAGATATCATAGACAATGCTGTAGATATTTTGATGTGTGATGAAAAAAACATAGTAAGAGAGTTTGGAGACATTCATATAAAAGTTGATTTTAAACTCTTTAGCATAGCTATAAAAAACCTTATAGACAATGCTATAAAATACTCGCCAGATAAAAAAGTAAGTATAAAAGCACAAGACTCAAAAATCATCTTTTTAAACAGAGGTAAAGCTCTAAAGTATGATCTTATGAGATATTATGAGCCATTTTTCCCCCCTGATAAAACAGACCTAAATCAAGGTTTTGGACTAGGGCTCTATATAGTTGAAAATATCATTAGTGCAAATGGATATGAGTTAAAATATGAGTACAAAGATGAGCTAAATATTTTTACTTTAGAGCCTAAGAGTTAGAGTAAAAACCTATCTTTAAAAGTGCATTTTTTGCACAACTCTTCTACTGCAAAACCAGCTTTAAAGCCTTCTACTATATCTTTTGCTCTTTGTGAAGTAAGTATATCTTTTAAGCTCTTGTTATGAAGGTTTCCAAGATTTATCACGCCATCTCCATCTAGGCAGCAGGGCACTACACTTCCATCAGCTAAAATCCCAAAATGTGAAGATAAACCATAGCAAGATGCGTGGCTATTATGCTCACTCTTTAGCGATGGCCACTCAAAATAGTTATCAAAGTTTAGTAGTATTTTTGGAGCTAAACGGAGAGATTTTACCGCTTCTGTGTCCGTCATAGTATCGATTGATATATCAAAAAAAGAGTTTAATCTCTCAAATATAAGTTGATTATATACTTCTTCAGTAGAGTCCACATCAAGGTTCCAAAGGCGAAGATTTATAAAAGGTTTTGGATAACTTGCTATCTTTTTAGAACAGATATCCAAAACACGACTTATATACTCATCGAAGCTAAGGTTTAGGCTGTTTTTATTAAAACTATTTAGTGAGATATTTAGCTGACGGACAGAGCCATGAAAAAGTGTAGAGGCATCATGATTTACTAAGAAGTAGCCACTTGTTGTAAGTTCCACTTCAAAGTTATGCTTCTTTGCTATATCTAAGTAAGAGATGAGATTTGAGAGAAGCAGAGGATCGCCCATCACATGAAAGGCAAGAGTTTTTGTGTAGTTTTTGAGTTGTACGATGACTTTTTCAAAAAAATCTAAAGTCATGGACTTTGATGGATTTAACTTTGGAGGGCAAAAGCTACAAGCAAGGCCACAGATATTTGTCACTTCAATATGAACGCGATGAAACTTCATAAACACTCCTCAAATCAGTTCGCAACTCTATCATAAAATAGAGTGATTTTTTTTATATTCAAATCTTTTAGCAAGCCTAAAATCTACAAATCTTTGCTATAATCATCCAAATAATAATAAAAAAAAGAAGAAATAATGCAAAAAATTGAACCTATGACACTCTTTGGCTATGAGAAACTTCAAGCAGAGGTTAGAGACTTAAAAGAAGTAAAGCGACCTGCCGTAGTTAAGGCTATTGAAGAAGCACTAGAACATGGAGATTTAAAAGAAAACTCTGAGTATCATGCTGCAAAAGAGGCTCAAAAAAACATAGACAACCGCCTAGGAGAACTCTCAAATCTACTAGCAAACTCTCGCATCGTAGATCCTGTTGAGCTTGATCACTCAAGAGTTAGTTTTGGTTCAACCGTAGTTATGACTGATATGGAGAGTGATGAAGAGGTGACCTACACTATAGTTGGAGGTTGTGAGAGTAATCCTGACATGGGACTTATCTCTTTTGGCTCGCCTCTTGCAAAACAACTCTTGGGAAAAAAAGAGGGCGATGAGGTAAAAGTGAAACTACCAAATGGCACAAAAGAGTATGAGATAGAAGAGGTTAGATATCAGGAGATTGTCTTTGAGTGCCATTAGAGTTGGCGTAATTGGCGCTAGTGGATACACTGGGCTTGAGCTTATAAAGATTTTAGTTCAGCATCCACGTTTTAAACTTTCGTACCTTGCAAATACTGAGGGCAATATCTCTCTTGATGAGCTACATCCATCGTTTAAAAATGTTTGTGAGATGCAAGTTCAAAAAGTTGATATTGATGATGTTGCATCTTCGTGTGAACTTGTCTTTTTAGCACTTCCACACAAGACTGCTATGGAGTTTGTAAAGCCTCTTATAGCAAAGGGATTAAAAGTAGTTGACCTCTCGGCCGACTATAGACTCTCTTTAGAAGCTTATGAAGAGTTTTATACCTCTCATACCGATAAAGAAAATTTAAATAGAGCTGTTTATGGGCTTCCTGAGATGTTTAGAGAAAAAATCAAGGATGCAACTCTAGTTGCAAATCCTGGATGCTTTCCAACTTGCGCACTTCTTGGACTTCTACCTTTTATGTCAAAGAGAGTAGCAGATACGCCTATCATAATAGATGCAAAAACGGGAGTTAGCGGAGCTGGCAAAAAGTTAAGTGATGCAACTCACTTTGTAAATGTAAATGATAATCTATTTGCTTATAACCCTCTTATGCATAGACACGCTCCAGAGATAGCTCAAAAACTAGGAGTTAGTTTTGATGAAGTGAATTTTGTTCCGCATCTTGTGCCTGTTACTCGTGGTATGATATCTTCTATCTATATCCAAGTTCAAAAAGATATTGATGCTTTTAGCATCTTAGAAGAGTTTTATAAAGATGAGCCTTTTGTTCGTGTTTGCCAAAATCCTGTTGATATGAAAAATGTTGCTGGAACTAATTTTTGTGATATTTATGTAAAACAAAACAAGGCTTCTTCAGAAAAAGGCAATATTCTTTTTATATCAAGTGCGATTGACAACCTCTTAAGGGGTGCTTCATCTCAAGCTGTTGTAAATGCAAATATTATGATGGGATTGTGCCAAAAAACTGGGATACCAACTATCGCTTATGTACCATAATTTAGAGTTAAAAGAGGGTGCATTTGTGGTCTCAGATGCACACTACTCGCACAATAGAGTAGAGTTTTTAGACTTTTTAAAAGCCATAAAGACAAAAAAATTACATCCCACACAACTTATATTTTTAGGTGATATATTTGACACCCTATTTGGGCAAGTAAGCTTTACTTTAGAGATAAATAAAGAGGCTATAGGCATCTTAAACGAGATCTCAAAAGAGATAGAAACTCTCTATCTTGAGGGGAATCATGACTATAATCTTAAGAAAATATTTCCATACATAAAAGTTTTTAGTATCAAAGTTCAACCTGTAGAGATGAGTTTTTTTAAACAAAAAGTTCTGTTTAGTCATGGAGATATAGAGAGTCCGCTCGGCTATAACATATACACTGCCATCATTAGAAATCCTTTTGTACTTAACATCTTAAATCTCTTTAACAATATTTTTGATCACATCATTATCAAAAAACTCGATGAGTATTTAAGCAAAAAAGATGACTGTAAAGAGTTTGTGGGTTTTGAAAAATTCGTACAAAAGAGGCTTTTGGGTAAATATAGTTGTGACATCTTTATAGAGGGACATTTCCATCAAAACAGGAGTTTTAAATTAAAAGATTTTAGGTATATAAACCTAGCAGCTTTTGCTTGCAATCAAAGATACTTTATAGTAGAATCATCTAAAGATGTTGGACTTTTGCTGCAAGAGAGTAGTTTTACAAAGGTTTAACAATATCAGGAGATATAAAATATGCATATGGATAATTCGCTAAAAGTCGGTTCCAATGAGATGGAGCTTGTTGACTTTCGTATTTTAAAAGAAGAAAATGGCGAAGTATATGAGGGGATTTATGGCATCAATGTTTCAAAGGTTCGTGAAATAATTAAGATGCCAGCACTAACAGAACTTCCAGGGACACCTAACTATATAGAGGGTATTTTTGACTTAAGAAGTATAGTTATTCCTGTTGTAAACTTAGCTAAATGGATGGGAATAAGTGAACCTGAAAGTGCTCAAAAAAACTTAAGAGTTATCATAACAGAGTTTAACAATGTACTTATCGGTTTCGTAGTTCACGAAGCAAAAAGAATCAGAAGAATAAACTGGGCAGACATAGAGCCAGCTTCATTTGCAAGTGGTGGAGGCTCACTAGATGGTAGTAAAATTACAGGGGTAACTAAGATAGAGGGAGATAATGTACTTCTTATCTTAGACTTAGAGAGTGTAGTTCAAGACCTAGGGCTATATCAACCAAATATTGAACATGCTTCAGATGATATAGAGAGTTTTAGCGGGACTGCTCTTATCCTAGATGATAGTTCAACTGCTAGAAAAATAGTAAAAGATGCACTCCAAAAGATGGGATTTCATGTACTAGAAGCTGGTGATGGACAAGAGGGATTGGAAAAGTTAGATGAACTTTATAACATGTATGAAGAGGATCTTTCAAAACAACTAAAAATTATCATTTCAGACGTAGAGATGCCAAGGATGGATGGTTTTCACTTTGCGGCAAATGTTAGAGAAGATGGTAGGTTTGATAAAATTCCTATAGTTTTTAACTCTTCTATAAGTGATCATTTTAGCGAGAGTAGAGGCAAAGAGGCTGGAGCTGAGGCTTATCTTGTTAAGTTTGAAGCAACAGCATTTTATGATGAAATAGCACGAATAGTTCGTGCTCATATGAAATAGGAGTGTAAATATGGATGAATTTCAAGAGATATTACAAGATTTTTTAGTTGAAGCTTTTGAGCTTGTTGAAAAACTAGATGAAGATTTAGTTGAGTTAGAAGCAACGCCAGAAGATTTAGAGCTTTTAAACGGAATTTTTCGTGTAGCACACACTATAAAAGGAGCATCATCGTTTTTAAACTTTGATGTTCTAACGCATCTAACTCACCATATGGAAGATGTACTAAACAAGGCTAGACACGGCGAACTAATCATTACTCCAGATGTAATGGATGTTGTCTTAGAGTCTATTGACCTTATGAAAACACTCTTAAATATTATTCGTGATACAAGTTCTGATGCAGGAGTTGATGTCTCTGAGTGTGTAGCAAGGCTAGATAGAATTAGTGGTGGAGATGGAGATGTCCCTGCTCCAGTAGTAGCAGCTCCTGCTGTGGAAGTTGTAGTAGATGAGCCAGTAGCAGAAGAAGCTGAACCAGATTACGACAATATGTCTGATGATGATGTTGAGGCTGAGATTCAGAGACTACTAGAACAAAGACAAACAGAAGACAAGGCTAAAAGAGCGGCTAAAGTAGCAGCGGGTGAAGAGGTTTTAGCTCCTCCTCCAGAGCCAGATGAAGAGACTTCGGCACAAAATGCAAAAGAGTCGGAGCCAGAAAAAAAACCTGAACCAAAAGCAGCGCCGATTAAAGCTCCAGTCCCAAGAGCCTCAACAAATGCAAGATCTATAAGTGATGATGAAGATTTAAGCAGTGATGCAAAAGCAGCAGCTCCAGCTAAGCGTTCTAACGCTTCAGTAGATCAAACTATTAGGGTTGATGTTAAGAGACTTGACCATCTTATGAACCTAATAGGTGAGTTGGTTCTTGCTAAAAACAGACTTATTAAGATTAACGATGATGTTGAAGAGAGATATGAGGGTGAAGAGTTCCTAGAAGAACTAAACCAAGTTGTCTCTATAGTCTCACTTGTTACGACAGACTTGCAAATAGCAGTTATGAAGACAAGAATGTTACCAATAGGTAAAGTCTTTAACAAGTTTCCTAGAATGATTAGAGACTTAAGTAGAGAGCTAAACAAAAAAATAGAGCTAATAATAAAAGGTGAAGAAACAGAACTTGATAAATCTATAGTTGAAGAGATAGGCGATCCACTAGTTCACATTATTAGAAACTCTTGTGATCACGGTATAGAGACTCCTGAAGTAAGGCTTGCAAATGGCAAGACTGAAACAGGTACTATCTCCCTAACAGCTTACAATGAGGGTAACCAGATTGTTATCCAAATAGATGATGATGGTAAAGGGCTTGATGCAGATATACTAAAAAACAAAGCGCTTGAAAAAGGTATTATCAGCGAAAAAGAAGCTGATAATATGGGCGAAAAGGAAGCGTTTTTGCTTATTATGAAGCCAGGTTTTTCTACTGCAGCTTCTGTTACAAATGTCTCTGGTCGTGGCGTTGGTATGGATGTTGTAAAGACGAACATAGAAAAAGTAAATGGCATCATAGATATAGATAGTGAAACAGGAGTTGGAAGTAGCGTTAAGTTAAAGATTCCTCTAACTTTAGCTATTATCCAAGCTCTTTTAGTTGGTGTTCAAGAAGAAGCTTATGCAATTCCTCTCTCATCAGTTTTAGAAACAGTTAGAATCTCAAAAGATGAGATTTATACAGTTGAGAGCCGTTCGGTTATGAGACTTCGTGATGATGTTTTATCTCTAGTTCATATCGGAGATATTTTTGAAGTTGAGAGAATCTTAGACTCAAGTGAGCATGCTTATGTGGTTGTTCTAGGTCTTGGTGCCCAAAAACTAGGTCTTATAGTTGACTCACTTGTTGGTCAAGAAGAGATAGTTATTAAGTCTTTAGGTGAGTACTTAAAAGGCATAAAAGGAATCGCAGGGGCTACGATTCGTGGTGATGGCGGAGTTACACTTATCGTTGATGTTGTAGCACTTATGGAGATAGCAAAAAATGTAAAAGCTACTTCTATGATATCTGATCAAAAATCAGAATCAGCACAATCTCGTGAGAAAACTAAGGCTAGTGATTACACTATTATGATAGTTGATGACTCCAAAACCGATAGAATGATTATGAGAAAGTCTCTAGAAGCTACAGGAATGAGCCTTGTTGAAGCATCAGATGGACTAGAAGCACTCAATATCTTAAAACAAGGCGACCATCATTTTGATGCAATGCTAATAGATATCGAGATGCCAAGAATGGATGGTTATACACTAGCTACAGAGATTAAAAAATACAATAGATATAAGCAGATGCCTCTAATAGCAGTTACTTCAAGAACTGGAAAATCTGACAGAATGAGAGGTGTTGAATCTGGAATGGTTGAATATATCACTAAACCGTACTCAGCAGACTACCTATCTAGTGTAGTTCAAAGAAATGTTAACTTTAAATCGGAGTTCTTATCATGAGTGACAAACTAAAACAAGTAATAAGCAGACAAAACAAGCAACAGCAAAATGAATCTATTGATCAGTCAGATGATATAGTTCAGTTAGTTGGCTTCATCATAGGTGAAGAAGAATATGCGGTGCCTATTCTCTCCATTCAAGAGATTATAAAGCCTTTTACATGGACTAGAGTCCCTCAAGTCCCTAAGTATGTTATGGGAGTTTTTAACTTGCGTGGTGCTGTTATTCCTCTTATAGATTTAAGGCTGAAATTTGGTTTGAGTGAGAAAAAACATAGTGATGAGACTCGTTTTATTGTTATGAAAGACAGAGATGATGTAGCTGGATTTGTTATAGATAGATTAACAATGGCTATTAGGATAAAAAAAGAAAATATTGGACCTGCTCCTGATACGATTAATGGGGATAACACTACAATTGATGGTGTTGGTAAGCAAGAAGATAGAATCATAACCATACTCAAGGTAAATAAACTACTAGAGAGAGATTTTTAATCAACCATAAACTCTTAGACGATAAACTCTTTTTAAATTTTTCTGGAGAGTTTACGCTTCATACTGTGACTAATTATAAAAAAAAGATAGATAAGCTCAACCTCTTTGGAGTCAAAGAGGTTGAGCTTACTCTTGATGATGTAGTCTACTTTGACACTGCAGCTGCTATCTTTATAAACTCTCTTAGAGAAGACTTTTTTCAAAAAAACATCAAAACTAATATCCTCACAGCCAACAAAGATATAGCCGAAACACTAAATTTGGTAGAAAAAACAAAACAAAAATCCCAGCCTCTTCCAAAAGAGATAGAAAAAACCTATTTGGAGCATATTGGCATAATATTTTATAACTACTACATCGGTTTTTTAGCCTTTACGCTCTTTTTGGGTGAAGTTTTTTCAGCGTTTTTTAGCTACTTTACCTCTATAAAAAACATAAGATTTAAAGAGATATTTTTTGAGATGAACGAGAGTGCTATAAAGGCTCTTGGAATCATAGCACTTACAAGTTTTCTTATAGGTTTAGTAATAGCCTATCAATCAGCATATCAACTAAAGATATATGGGGCAAATATATTTATAGTGGATATGCTTGGCATCTCAATATTTAGAGAGTTAGCACCTCTTATGACAGCTATTGTAATAGCTGGTAGAAGTGGCTCGGCATTTACGGCTCAAATAGGAGCAATGAAGATAACTGAAGAGTTAGATGCGATGAAGACTATGGGCTTTGAACCTTTTATCTTTTTAGTGCTGCCTCGCATTATCGCACTTATGATTACTATGCCTATACTTATCTTTGTAGCGGATATTATGGGAATATTTGGCGGCATAATAGTCTCTTATGTAGATCTAGGCATCTCAGTATCGCTATTTATAGAGAGATTAAATGAAGTAGTAGCTCTAAAGCATTTTGTTATAGGTTTGATAAAGGGTCCTTTTTTTGCATTTTTGATAGCATCTATTGGGATTTATAGAGGTTTAATGGTTAAAAATGATACTCAAAGTATCGGATTTAACACAACAAAAAGTGTAGTTGAGTCCATCTTTGCGGTTATTGTGTGTGATGCACTCTTTTCTATCATCTTTACAAATCTGGGGATATGATGCAAAGCCTTATAAAACTAAGAGATGTTAGGACTGTATTTGGTACAAAAGTAGTCCATGATGGACTCAATCTTACAGTAAACAAAGGTGAGATATATGGACTTGTTGGGCCATCTGGATGCGGAAAGACTACTGTTTTGCGTGAAATGGTAATGCTCCAAGATATTAGTGGTGGAAGTATAGAAGTTCTAGGTCACAATCTTGTCAATATATCAAAGAGGGATGCACAAAAACTAAGAAGCGAGTGGGGCGTTTTGTTTCAAGCAGGGGCCTTGTTCTCATCTTTAAACATCAAAGAAAACATCTCTTTGCCTCTAAAAGAGTATACTGACCTCTCAGAGAAGATGATAGATGAGATAGTAAAATTTAAGATAGCTATAGTTGGGCTAAAATCAAGTGATGCGCTTTTGTATCCATCACAAATAAGTGGCGGTATGAAGAAAAAATCAGCTCTAGCTCGCGCACTTGCGATGGATCCTAAACTGCTTTTTTTAGATGAGCCAACAAGTGGGCTTGACCCCATCTCAGCTAGAGAATTTGATGCTTTGATACTTAAACTTAGAGACTTACTGGATCTGAGCATCGTAATGGTCTCACACGATTTACAATCCATTTATGCTACACTTGATAGGGTTGCTATTATAGATGAAAAAAAGATAATCTATGAAGGCGATTTAAAAGATATTAAAAACTCTACAAACAAGTTTATACAAACATTTTTTAGGAGAGATTTTGAACAATAAAGTAAATTATACACTAGTTGGTTTTTTAGTCCTTTTTGGAGCTGTTTTGATGATCGCATTTACTTACTGGTTACTAAAGCCAACAGTAAATGAACAGACTCAAAAGTACAACATACTCTTTGATGAGTCTGTTTTGGGATTAAACATAGATGCAGCTGTAAAATTCAGAGGTATAGATGTAGGAAAAGTCACAAGACTTAGGATAAGCCCAGAAAATTCAGAGCAGGTAGAAGTTCAAGTGACTGTTTTGAAATCTACTCCTATAAAAGAGACTACAGCTGCAAAACTGACATCCCAGGGAATCACTGGACTTAGTTATATAAACCTTAGTTTAGGAGACAATAACTCACCGCTTCTTGTGGCAAAAGATGGTGAAGAGTATCCAATTATAAAGACTGAAGCCTCATTTTTAGAGAAGCTTGAAGAATCATTTGGAAATGTCTCTACAAGGCTCTCTAAAACGCTAAGTAGAACAGAAAAGCTACTAGATGAAAAGAATCAAAAAGAGATAGCATCCCTGCTAGAATCAAGTGCATCTTTTATGAAAAAGATGGACAGACTTATGAGCGATGAGGCTATAGAAAATTTTCATGCATCTCTTAAAAACCTAAATAGTGCATCCAAAAAATTAGATGTTCTGATGCCAAAAATTGATATATTTGTAGATAATAGTATAGCTTGGGAAAATAAAGTGTCTAGTTCTTTAGAGTCTATTATGGGAAGTTATGTCGGTATTAAAGAGGCTATGGATGAGTTTAAAGGTGCTATCAACAATGGCGAGTTTAACTTAAAAGATATATCTAGCGACATAGTACCAACTATAAACAACGCATTTATTGAGTTTGAGTATCTTATCATAAGACTAAAAGAGACACTAAAACAGCATGAGAGAAGCCCGAGTGATATACTTTTTATGCAAGAAGAGATTAAAAAAGGTCCAGGAGAAAAATGATGAAAATATTTTATTTTATAGCTATATCTGTGTTTTTGCTCTCAGGTTGTTCAACTATAAAGCCAGCCGTTACAGAGTATAGACTATCTTTAAAAGATTTTAGTTCAAAAAATTATCCCAACTCTTGCAGAGAGAAATCTATAAAAGTCGCTTCAGCTTTTAGCTCTAACTCTCTTATGACGCTAGAGATGAACTATATGCAAGATAAGCATAAAATCTACTCATATACTCAGTCGCAGTGGAATAACTCCCCAAATCAAGAGATATCTTCACAAATTCTCTGCGCCCTAAGGGATTCAAAACTCTTTGCTAGTGTGCAAAGCGCAAAATCAAGAAGCAGAAGTGACTTGATTTTAGAGATAAATATACAAGACTTTATGCAGTACTATAGTGATGACTTGAGCACTTCTTATGTTAAGGTTGCTATCTGTTTTACTCTTATAGATGAGAGTACAAATAAAACCATAGCTACAGATAGTTTTAGCACAAAAAAAGAGGTTAAGCGCTTAGATGCGGTTGGTGGAGTTGAGGCGCTAGATGCTGCGCTTGAAGAGATTATAGATGAGGGCTTAGATTTTATTAGTGGAGTTTGTAGATGATAAAAGAGACGGAGTACAAAAAAAGAAGAAAAAAGATAGCAAAAAAACTTTTAAACAACTCAGTAGCACTTCTTGCAAGTTCAAAGCCAAAAGTCCGCTCAAACGATACTAACTACCCATATAGACAAGATAGCAACTTCTACTATCTTACAGGTTTTAAAGAAGATAATGCCTCTTTAGTTTTTGTAAAGTTAGACAACAAAACAAAAACGATACTCTTTGTGCAAAAAAAAGATGCACAAGAAGAGCTTTGGAACGGTAAAAGATTGGGTGAGTTTGAGGCAAAAAAAAGATTTTTAGTTGATGAGATAAGAGTTAGTTCTAGCCTTAAAGAGAGTCTAGAAGAGCTTTGTAAGGATAAAGAAAATCTATATTTTGATTTTAGTATAGAAACACCAAAGATAAAAAAGAGTCTAAAAAGAAGTTTTACAGCACATTATGACATCTCACCTTTTATAAAACAGATGAGACTTATAAAGTCAAAATCAGAGATAGAAATTATAAAAAAAGCGATAAAAATCACAAAGAAAGCTCATCACGGTGCAATGAAATTTAACAAATGTGATAAAGGTGAGAATGAACTTCTTGCAAAAATAGAGTATATATTTAAGAAAAATGGAGCATATAGTGATGCTTATACCTCCATAGTGGCGTGTGGGGATAGTGCAAATACTCTTCACTATATCTCAAATGATAAAGAGCTAAAAAACAAAGAACTTATCCTTATAGATGCTGGATGCGAGTATAACTACTATGCGAGTGATATCACAAGAACCATTCCAGTAGATGGCAAGTTTACAAAAGCTCAAAGAGAACTCTATGAGTTGGTTTTAGATACTCAAGAGCAAGTGATAAAGATGATAAAACCAAATGTCTTAAGAAGTGAGTTGCAAAAAAAAGCAGAAAACCTACTAGTTGATGGAATGCTAAAACTTGGCATCCTAAGAGGCAAAAGAGATAAGCTTATAAAAAAACTAAAGCATAAAAAGTATTATCCACACGGAATAGGGCACTGGATGGGCTTAGATGTTCATGACGCTGCACCATACTTTGATGCAAACAAAAAAGAGATACCACTCAGAAAAAATATGCTACTAACCATAGAACCTGGCATCTATATAAGTAAAGATGATAAGAGCGTGCCAAAGAGGTTTCGTGGGATTGGCATCAGGATAGAAGATGATATCTTAGTTACTAAAAACTCTCATAAAAATCTATCAAAAAAAATAGTAAAGAGTGTAAAAGAGATAGAGGCTAAGAGTAATTCTAGCTTGTGAATAAGCAATTGAGATAGTAATGAGGCTGGTGCATTTCGGAACCCAGAACAAGTGCATCTTTAGGAAGCGAGGTTTTAACCTCGTAGAGAGTGTTTGTAAGCTGTTCACTGATATAAAAGCCGCACTATGCGAAGTTCATTGTGGAGAATGCTATTGGTTAGCATTCCTAAAAGCATCGCTTCCAAAAGCCCCAATAACTTTTAAAGCCTAAATATTCGAAGCTAAAGCATCGCCTCCAAAAGCCCTGATAACTTTTAAAGCAACTCATATCTTCGGAAGCGAGGTTTTAACCTCGTAGACATAATTTAGAGATAGCACTGTGACTTTAAAGCATCGTCTCCAAAAGCCCTGATAAGTTTTAAAGCCTAAATATTCGAAGCAAAAGCATCGCTTCCAAAAGCCCCGATAACTTTAAAAGCAACTCATATCTTCGGAAGCGAGGTTTTAACCTCGTAGACATAATTTAGAGATAGCACTGTGACTTTAAGGCATCGCCTCCAAAAGCCCTGATAACTTTTAAAGCAACTCATATTCGGAAGCGAGGTTTTAACCTCGTAGACATAATTTAGAGATAGCGCTGTGACTTTAAGGCATCGCCTCCAAAAGCCCCAATAACTTTTAAAGCAACTCATGTCTTCGGAAGCGAGGTTTTAACCTCGTAGACATAATTTAGAGATAGCACTGTGACTTTAAGGCATTGCTTCCGAGGATCTTACTAAGAGTTATACTTGTAACTC
>JAVEST010000173.1:0-3090 GCA_034006465.1 Sulfurimonas sp.
ATGATGAGTCGGCTTTAAGAGCTAAGGCTTGGGTAGAGAGTGCTATAAAAGAGGGAGCAAAACCCTTGCTTGAAGTAAAGTGCGAGGGCAGGGTTTTTCATCCTTGTGTGATGGCTGATGTAAGAGATGATATGGCTATAGTTTGTGAGGAAGTTTTTGCACCTATAGTCTCACTTATAAGAGTTGAGAGTTTTGATGATGCCTTGCCTCGTATGAATAGTTCGCCTTTTGGTTTGCAATTTTCAGTCTTTACAAATAGTTTAGAGATTATAAAAAGAGCTATAGACGAGCTTGATGCTGGTGGAGTTGTGATAAATGATATCCCAACTCTAAGGTTTGATATACAGCCATACGGCGGAGTAAAACTTAGCGGAGTTGGACGAGAGGGGCCAAGATTTGCTATAGAAGAGATGACAGAGATAAAGAGCGTTATTATATGCTAATGCGTAAAAAAGTGGTTATCTCAGCTTGTTTACTTGGGCATCTATGTCGTTATGATGGAACAACTAAAAAAAGCACAGAAATAGTTGAAGCTTTTAAAGATTATGAGATAATCCCTTTTTGCCCTGAAGCACCTATCTTTGGAACTCCAAGAGAGAGGATAAGTGTGATAGAGATAGATGGAATAAACAGAATAGTTACTGATGAGACAAACAAAGATGTCACTGAGCTTTTAGAAGATGAAATATACTCATTTATAAAAAAATATCCAGATACAGATCTGATAGTTTTAAAGTCAAAAAGTCCTAGTTGTGGGTTTATAACTACGCCAATTTTAAATGAAAACAGAGAAAAACTCTACGACGGAAATGGAATAGCCGCAGAGATATTTATAGAAAAATACCCAAATATTGAGATAAAGAGTGAATTAAATCTATAGTAAAAGATGTAAAACATTGTTAAGTGGAGCTGTAGAAAAATTTAAAACTACTTTTATTAAGAGAGACAATTAAACTTCAACAATGATATTTTTAGATATAATCGCGCAATTTTATAAAAGAGAATAACAGATGGATATTAGAGAAGAGTACTTAAGATTTTTTGAATCAAAAAACCATGAAAGAGTTGCATCTGCGCCTTTGGTCCCAGAAGATGCTACGCTTCTTTTTAACAACGCTGGAATGGTTCCTTTTAAATCAATCTTCACAGGCGAAATCCCACGACCTGCAAACCCTCGTGCTACTTCATGCCAAACATGTCTAAGAGCTGGTGGAAAACATAATGACTTAGAAAATGTAGGGCATACGAGCCGCCACCACACATTTTTTGAGATGCTAGGGAACTTTAGCTTTGGAAATTATTTTAAAGAAGAGGCTATCGCCTACGCATGGGAGTTTATAACTGAAGTTCTGAAGCTTCCTGTAGATAAGCTCTGGGTTACAGTGCATGAGAGTGATGATGAGGCTGAACTCCTTTGGCAAAAACATATATCTAAAGATAGAATCTTACGCTTAGGCGATGATGATAACTTTTGGCAGATGGGCGATACTGGACCTTGCGGACCTTGTAGTGAGATATTTTACGATCAAGGCGCTGAGAATTTTAACTCTAAAGAGGATTATCTAGGCGGTGATGGTGATAGGTTTTTAGAGATTTGGAACCTTGTTTTTATGCAGTATGAAAAGAGTGCAGATGGTAAAATGACAGAACTTCCAAAACCATCCATCGATACTGGTATGGGTTTAGAGAGAGTGACTGCTGTTTGTGAGGGAGTTCAAAGCAACTATGAATCATCTCTTTTTATGCCAATCATCAAAGAGGTAGAAAAGCTTATAGATAAAGAGTATGTTTATAAAAGTGGAGCATCTTACAGAGTTATAGCTGACCATATTAGAACAGCACTCTTTTTACTAGCTCAAGGCATAAACTTCTCAAACGAAGGGCGTGGATATGTACTTCGTCGCATACTAAGAAGAGCTGTAAGACATGGATATCTCTTAGGTTTTAGAGAGGCTTTTATGTACAAGCTTGTGGATGTTGTAGTTCGTATTATGGGCGGTGAGTATGAGTATTTAAGCCAAAAGGCAGCAGTTGTAAAAGAGCAGATAGAGCTTGAAGAGGAGAGATTTTTCAAGACTATAGAGTCAGGGATTGCTCTTTTTGAAGATGAGTTAGCAAGCACAAAAGAGACTTTTAGTGGAGATGTAGCTTTTAAACTCTACGATACTTTTGGCTTTCCACTAGATTTGACAGAAGATATGCTAAAGGGCAAGGATATCAGACTTGACTTTGCTAGATTTGAGGAGCTAATGCTAGAGCAAAGAACTCGTGCAAAAGCTGCTTGGAAGGGAAGTGGGGATAGCGCAACCCATGGAGATTTTAAAGAGCTTTTAGAAGAGTTTGGAGTTAATGAATTTGTAGGTTATGAAGAGATGAGTCATAACTCAAAAGTTTTAGCTCTGCTTGATGAGAACTTTAAAAGGGTTGACTCACTTGGAAGTGATGAGAGCGGTTGGGTTATGCTAGATGTTACTCCTTTTTACGCACAGAGTGGTGGGCAGTGTGGAGATATTGGTGAGCTTGAGGGCATAGCAAAGGTAGAAGATACAAGAGGCTTCTTTGGACTTAACCTCTCAGAGATAAGAGTTAGTTCTAAGATAGAAGTAGGGCAAAGAGTAGATGCTAAGGTTGATAACTCAAGAAATGAAATCATCAAACATCACTCGGCTACGCATCTACTGCATGCTGTACTTTTTGATGTCTTAGGTGAACATATCTCACAAGCTGGCTCACTAGTAGAAGCTTCAAGACTAAGATTTGACTTTTCACATCCAAAGCCTATAAATTCAGATGAATTAAGAGAGATAGAGCTTCGTGTAAACAATGAGATACTAAGAAATATAGAGGCTAAGACTGAGCTTTTAAGCATTGAAGATGCTAAGAAAAGTGGCGCAAAAGCACAGTTTGGCGAAAAGTATGGCGATGAGGTTAGAGTTGTTAGTTTTGCTGATGCTTCTATAGAATTTTGTGGTGGTGTTCATGTTAAAAACACTGCAAATATAGGCACATTTATTATCACAAAAGAGAGTGGTGTAAGTGCAGGAGTTAGACGCATCGAAGCACTATGCGGTGAAGCTGCCTATAAACACT
>JAVEST010000020.1:0-20631 GCA_034006465.1 Sulfurimonas sp.
GTTTTAGCTCAAAAGAGCTTCATAGAAAAGTGGTTGAAGCTCATATCTTTAGAAGTAAAAGAGATCAAGACGCTTTTAATGCAAAACTAAAAGATAGTGAGATTGAGAAGTATTGCATCTTAGATGCCGAGGCAAAAGAGACTTTAGAGATGGCGATCGATAGATTTAGACTCTCTTTTAGAAGTATAAACAAAGTCTTAAAAGTAGCTAGAACCATAGCAGATTTGGACAAAAGCAAAGATATAGTAAAAAACCATATCTTAGAAGCACTTAGTTATAGGAGAAGGTAAAAAGTGTAGATTTACACATTTTTTTTACACTATCGGGATGTAGAATGCAATCTTAAGAAGAAAGAGATGAGCTTGAGACACTCAGCTTTTTCTTTTATTATACATTGTAGTATGAGGCATTTGGGTGATATACTACAAGAGCGCTAGTTGATTGTTCTGGGTGGATTTGAAAAGTCTCACTTAGTTCAATCCCAAACTCCTCAGGCTTTAGTAAGTCAAAGAGTGGACGGTTAAGTTCTAGGTCAGGACAAGCCGCATATCCAAAAGAGTAACGGCTGCCTTGATATCTATTCATCCTAACATCACCTAAGCTACTTCCCTCACCATCAGAGATGTTTAAATCTAGTCTAATCTGCTTATGTGCTATCTCAGCTAAAGCCTCAGCTAACTCAACGCCAAGACCGTGAAACTGGTAGTAAAGAGTATACTCGCCTCTATCATAAATCTCTCTCTCTGCCTCACTTAGTTTTGCACCAGCGCTTACGCAAGTAAGAGCTATCACATCGTGTCTGTCACTGTGAAAAAAGTCACTTAGTGCGCGATGAGGTTGTTTGCTTTGTCTTGGAAATGTAAAGCGTTTTATGGCTCTTGGTATGACATCTTCTAAGGGTTCACGGTTAACTTCATGAGGTGAGTTATACCCCTCGCTCTCATCAAAGATATGAATAGAGTTATCATCACTTCTACAAGGCCAGTAGCCGTAGATGATAGTGGGCTCAAAGAGTTTTTCATCTATAAACTGTTTTTTTAGTTTCTCATAAGCTGGCCAGACAACTTCATCGAGCTGTTTTTGATACTCATCTTTTGTCATCCCCTTAGAGCTATAGCCCCAACGAGCCTTAAAAAGAAGTTTGTGATTTATCCACTCAAATGCCATCTCTATCTGTGATGGAGTTAGTTTTAACTCTCTTCTTCCCCAAAATGGTGGAGTTGGTACAACTACATCACGAGAGGGCATCTTAAGCTCGGCAAATGGTGGGATAATTATCTCTTTTACTTCTTTAACTATCTTCTCTTCTTTGTCTTTGCCGTGGAGGTCTGTGTCGAAGTTTCCAGCCTCTATACGACTCATCGCAGTTACGCCATCAAAGGCATCTTTGCAGTAAAAGATAGGCCCATCATAGATAGGGCGGCAAAAGTCATCTATAAAAGAGCGAGTAAGTGCTGCACCGCCTAGAAGTATAGGGATTTTAATATCGTGTGATTTTAAAATCTCTAAGTTCTCTTTCATAACTTGAGTTGATTTAACGAGTAGCCCGCTCATTCCTAGTGCGCTAATGTGCCCATCTTTCATGGTCTGCATAAAGGCATCTAAATCTACCTTAATCCCTAGGTTTACAACTTTGTAGCCATTGTTTGAGAGGATGATATCTACAAGATTTTTACCCACATCATGTACATCGCCTTTTACAGTTCCAAGAGCTAGGGTTGTATCTGCCTCTTTTTCTACTTTTGGGAGATGCGGCTGAAGGTGGTCAACTGTTTTTTTCATAGTCTCTGCACTTTGAAGCACAAAAGGTAGTTGCATCTGACCAGAGCCAAAGAGTTCGCCTACAACTTTCATGGCATCTATAAGAATCTCATTGACAATTACTTCAGGAGCAATAGTGTGACGAGCCTCTTCAACAAGAGGAATCATTCTATCTTTATCCCCATCCATAAGAAGTTTTGCGATTTTCTCCTCACTGCTCATTGCAAGATAAGCCTCATCTACAGCATCATTATCAACTGCTTCTTTGGTGCTAAAGTGCTCTATAAAGTTAAAGAGAGCTTGTCCATTTGGTTTTCGGTTAAAAATCAAATCATCACAGATTTCTTGATCTTCTAGGCTGATTTTGTTTAGCGGGATGATATGTTGGACATTGATGATAACAGAAGTAAGCCCAGCTTCGATGCAGTGGTGTAAAAACATAGAGTTTAAGTAAGGCCTTGCATCTTTATCTAGCCCAAAAGAGATGTTAGAAAGACCTAGAGTTGCACTTACTTCTGGGTGTTTTTTTCGAAGCCCACGGATAGCTTCTATGGTGTTTATCCCAGCATCCCAGTACTCTTCATCTCCACTTGCTAGCGTAAAAGTTAAAACATCAAAAATCAAATCCTCTTTTTTGATGCCATGACGGTTGGTCGCTAAGTCTATGATTCTATCTGCAATGGCGAGTTTTTTCTCAATAGTTTTTGCCATACCAACTTCATCAATAGTAAGACAGACTAAACTAGTTCCAAACTTTTTAGCCAAACGACACACTTCATCAAACTTTGGCTCACCATCTTCGAGGTTTACAGAGTTTAGGATTGGTTTTCCGCCTATGTTTTTTAGTGCAGTTTCAAGCCCAGTAGTCTGTGTGGAGTCTGGCATAAGCGGGAGTGAGATTTTTTGGTTGTACATGCCTATAACTGCGTTCATATCTTTTGTCTCATCACGACCTGCGAAGCCAACATTTACATCTATAACGTGTGCACCTGCACGAACTTGCTGTTGAGCGACACTTAGAGTTCCCTCATAATCCTCTGCTAAGAGAAGCTCTTTAAAGGCTTTTGAACCAGTTGCATTTGAGCGTTCCCCCATAAGAAGTGGAGCAGGCTCTTGTTTTAGTGTTGTGGTGTTAAATAGAGATGCGATAGAGTTTTCATGAGAGCCAGTTGGTGCTTTTGGTTCTTTGGAGCTTACTCTCTCAACAAGTGTTTTGATATGCTCAGGTGTCGTTCCACAGCATCCACCTAAAAAACTAACCCCATCAAAGTCTAAAAATGCTTCTTGTTTATTTGCAAATTCATCTGGCCCCATAGGATAATATGTCACGCCACCGCGATTTTGTGGAAGTCCAGCATTTGCATGGATACTTATAGGTTTATGCCAAACTTCACTTAGAGTTCTTACATGTTTGAGCACTTGTTCAGGCCCAGTTCCGCAGTTAAAACCTAAAGATAAAATATCAAAAGGCTCTAAGATAGTCGCAATTGTGCTTGCATCTGTACCGATAAGCATAGTTCCACTAAGCTCGATAGTGACAGATATCATGATGGGAATCTCTACATTTCTCTCTCTTGAAGCTTCCTCACAAGCGTGAAATGCGGCTTTTATCTGAAGTGGATCTTGTGCAGTCTCAAGTAAGAAAACATCAGCACCACCATCGATAAGAGCAAGAGCTACCTCTGTATAACCTTTGTACATCTCATCATAAGTTATGTGCCCGAGTGATGGAAGTTTTGTACCAGGCCCGATAGTTCCTAAACAAAAGCGAGGATGAGTGGGAGTTGAGAACTTCTCACAAAGAGTTTTTGCAAGTTTAGCTCCTGCATAAGTGAGCTCATAAGCGCGATGAGCGATATCATAATCATCCAAAACCCAGGCAAATGAGCCAAAAGTGTTTGTTGTGATAAAGTCAGCGCCAGCACTTAGATAGCCATCATAGATCTTGTTTAAAATCGCAGGGCAGGTTACATTTAAAAGCTCATTACAGCCCTCATTTTCTTCCCATGCCTCTTTTGGAATCTCTTTGTCATAGAGCTGAAGCTGTGTTCCCATCGCTCCATCAATGATAAGTGGACGCTTTTTGATAGTTTGTAAAATATATTGTTTTGTGTTCATAAAAAATCTTTTTGAAAGTGAAATTAAAAGTATTTTAGCCAATATAAGCATAAATAAGACTTTTGATATCTACATTTGAAAAGATTATAGTAATTATAAGAATATATTAAATAAAAACTAAACTTTCATTTGCTATAATGTTCTCACAATATGAAATATGTTAACAACAAAAGCGATTTTGTTGCAAGTGAATCAAAGGAAGTCTCTTATGAGCAAAGAAAATACTGGTATAACTATACCGACACCGTGGAGAATTAAACGCTACTATCTATATGCAATGGTAACAGTAGTCGCGTTAGTGTTACCGTGGATTACAATAGAAGGAAATCACTTTTTTCTACTAAGTTTTGATAAACTAAAACTGCATCTTGCATTTGTTCAGTTTGATATGCAAGAACTGTATTTGATGCCATTTTTACTAATGTTACTCTTTTTAGGGATATTTGGTATGACTGTAATGGGTGGTCGTGTCTTTTGTGGTTGGGTCTGTCCGCAGACTGTTTTTAGGGTTATCTATAGAGATTTGATAGAGACAAAACTGCTAGGACTTAGAAAACGCATCAAGAACAAGCAGCAAGAGCCTGATATGACTAAGCCGCAAAACAAGGTAAAAAAAGCAGTAGCAATTTTACTATGGACAACTCTTGCACTTATAGCTGGTTCAAACTTTATGTGGTACTTTGTTCCGCCTGAAGACTTTTTTACTTATCTTGGAGACTTTACTAACCACTGGACACTCTTTGGTATAGTTATAGGTATAGCAGTCTTTTTGATATATGACATAGTGTTTTTAAAAGAAGACTTCTGTATCTATGTGTGTCCATACTCAAGAATTCAGTCAGTTTTATATGATGAGCACACTGTTATGGCTCTGTATAATATGCATAGAGGTGGAAACATCTATGATGAGGGCGGCAGCAAGCTTTATACAAAACAAAAAGATATTCAAGCAGTCGAGCCTCATGCTGAGTGTACAGCTTGTGAGAGTTGTGTAACTGTTTGTCCAACGCATATAGACATCCGTAAAGGACTTCAGTTAGAGTGTATAAACTGTCTAGAGTGTGTGGATGCTTGTACTACTGTTATGGGTAAACTAGGTAAACCATCGCTTATAACATGGTCGAGTGACTATGAGATAGTAGAGCAAAAAGGTAAAACACAATTCTTCCGTACAAAAATACTCGCTTATATGGGTCTTTTAGTTGTTATTATGATAATACTTGGGATGATGGGAAGCACAAAAGAGCATATGCTTTTAAACATAAATAAAGAGACTAGACTTTACTCTGTAAAACATTTTGATGATGGTGAGTTTAGAGTTGAAAATGCATATGAGTTTTTACTTCAAAATACTGAAAATCAAGAGATGCAGTTCTTCTTTGAGATCATTCCTCCTGAGGGAATGGAAGGTAAGATTACTATAGAGAAGCCAAAAGGCGAATTTACAGCAGTCCCTGGTGTAAAAAAGAAAGAGATTGTAGTTTTAAGAACTACAGAGATGCTAGTTGATGATAGCAGACAAGATACAGTTATCCCTATCACGATTAGAGCTTATGCTCTTGGGCATGAGGATAAGGTTGTTGTATTTAGAAAGTCAACTTTTGTCTTCCCTCGTTCGGATATCATTAAAGGAAAATAATTAGCTTTTAAAGCCAAATAAGATAGACTCCAAAAAGGTAACTTTTGGAGTCTATATATGTTTACTAAAACTAGAAATATCTTACTGTTTCTTTTTGTCACTTACACGCTAGTCGGCTTTTTTGCCACTCCCCTTATACTAAAATCACAGCTTAAAAAAGTAGTTGAACAAGAGCTAAATGCTAAACTTAGCATAGAGAGTATCTACTTTAACCCATTTACATTTAGGCTTATTATTGATGAGCTTACGCTTAGAGATTTAGATCAAAAACATCTCTTTTCTTTAGCATCTCTGGATATAAATCTAGATCCCTCTTCACTCTATAAGTCTGCTGTTCATGTCAAAAGCCTGCTACTGCAAAGACCAAAAATATCCCTAGTATATGCAAAAGATAGGACTATAAATCTTGCATCTATAGTAAAAAAGAGAGAGGAACAAGAAGAAAAAGAGTCGGGCGAGGGTTTTATTCCTAGGATTATATTAGGTAAGATATCTATAGCTTCTGGATGCTTAGACTATGAGGACTATACAAATGAGACGCCCTTTGAGTTCTCCTTTGAAAACATAGGCTTTAACCTAGAAAATATCGATACAAAAAACCTTAGAACAAGCGATGCCAATATCAGGTTTTACACAAGTTTAGGCGATGGTGGATTTTTAGATATCAAGAGCCAACTTCTTAGCATAAAACCCTTTGAAATAAAGGGGAGTGTTGAGTTTGAAGCTAGCAAGCTCTACTCTCAGTGGAAATATTTTCAGGACCATTTAAACCTTGAGGTTGCAGATGGAAAGGTAGCCTTTAGCACGCAGTACTACTTCAATCTTGATGATTTAGATGCAACAAGTATTGATGAGCTTATGATCTATGTAGAGAAATTAAGACTAAAACCAAAAAGCAAGTATCAAGATATCTTAAATCTGGAACATTTTTTAATAAGCGGTGTAACTATAAAGCCCATGCTTCAAGATATCCACATCAAAAACTTAGCACTAGAGTCTTTGCATCTAAAAGTTCAAAGAGAAGAAGATGGAGAGTTTGACTGGAGTGAGTATGTAAAAACATCTTTTGCATCTAGCGCCTCTGATGAGGATGCACAAACTAAAGATGCGAATGAAACAAAACCGTGGAGCGCTCTTGTAGATGAGATAGCACTAGAGCAAATCAAGATTGACTTTATGGATGAGAAAGTAAGTCTGGAAACAAAGCTAAATGACTTAAATCTATATGTCAAAAATCTTAGTTTAGCTGGAGTAGATGCACTAACTTATAAGCTTGACTTACGGTTAAATGAGGAGTTTGTTTGTAGCTCTAGCGGAGATATAAAGCATAATATTTTGGATATCAAGAGTCAGATAGAGTGTAGTGCGCTTGATATTGTTAGGTTTAAGCCTTACATCGATGAAGCAGCAAATGAGGCACTTAGCATCTATGACTTAGACTTAAAGAGTGCCATCTTTGGCTTTGATGCTAACTTGAGTCTTGTGAGCAAAGATAATGAGATGCAGATAGGTTTAAATAATGCAAACTTAAATCTCTCAAGCCTCTTGCTTTACAAAACAAGCACAGATGAAAAACTTTTAGAATTTGATGATTTTGCTCTTGAAGCTCTTCGTTTTGATAGTAAAACAAAAGAGATAGATATCAAAAAAACTAACTTAGATGGTCTAAATCTATTTGCATCTATGCACAAAGATGCAAGCCTTAATTTTGAGGGTTTAGTGGAAGTTAAAGCCTCAAAAGAGGATGCCAAACCAGAGATAAAAGAAGATAGCAACGCAACAAACTTTAGAGTAAAACTAGAGCATTTTACACTAAAGGATGCTGGAGTTAGTTTTAGGGATGAGAGTTTAGAGCCAACTCTTAAAACCAAGCTAAGTAGGATAAATATCAACGCTTATGATATAGACTCAAAAGAGAATAGTTGGCTAAAGTATGATGTAAATGCTTCGTTAAATAACAGAGGAGATTTTAGTTCTAAAGGAGAGCTAAGACACACTCCATTAAAACAAAAATCAGACCTCAAACTTAGCAAGATATCTTTAGGAGAGTTTAGCCCTTATTTGCAAAAAATAACCTACCTTGAACTAAGGGAAGCTTACTTAAATCTAGACTCAAAAGTAGAGTATGAAAAAAGTGATGACAAGCCAGACTTGAGAGTTACTGGCATCTTGGGCGTTGAGGAATTTTTCATAAATGACTCAAGAGATAACTCAACACTTCTCTCTTTTAGTAAGATGCAACTTAATTCATTTGAGTATGAAATGAGGCCAGACAGAGTCTATGTAAGTGAGCTTAATCTAGACGGTTTTTACATAAAGGCAATTATAAACAGAGAAAAAGTTTTAAACTTCGCAGGCTTAGTAAGAGAGAGCGTAGAAGAGAAGCAGCAAGAAGTAGAGATGCTGGATGCTGAGGATGAAAAACTTAGTGCCGAGGATAAGCTTGATTTTAAGATCATGAAGGTAAATATAGCATCAGGGAGTGCAAAATTTGAAGACTTATCCTTGCCTCTTGAGTTTAAAACAGATATTCATGACTTAAACGGAGTTGTTTATGCTATCTCAAATCAAGATAGAGAGATTAGCTATGTAGATATAGCAGGAGAAGTAGATAAGTACGGCTCCACTAAACTTAGTGGATCTGTTGATAGCTCAAACCCTAAAAACTACTTGGATTTGGATTTTAACTTTAGAAACTTAGAGCTAAATGCTCTTAGCGGATATAGTGCTAACTTTGCTGGATATAAGATAGATGAGGGGAAACTATTTTTAGATTTAGACTATAAAATAGTTGACTCTAAACTTTTAGGTAAAAACTCTATCATCGTCAAAAAGATAAAACTAGGCGATAAGATAGAAGATGAAAACATTACTGTCTTGCCTCTTGGATTTGCTATTGCGCTCTTAGAAGATAGTGATGGAGTTATAGACATAGACATGCCAGTTGAGGGCGATGTAGATGCGCCTGACTTTAAGTATGGCGCGATGGTTTTAAAAACATTTATAAATCTCATAACAAAAGCAGCGGCATCTCCATTTAAGTTTTTAGGTTCAATGATGGGGCTTGATGGTGAAAAGCTAGAGTATATTGAGTTTGAAGCGGGACTTGCCACACTTTTGCCACCTGAGAGAGAAAAGCTCGATAGCATCTTAAAAATAATGATTAAGCGTCCAAAAATAGCTCTAAAAATCACACCGCAATATGATGAAAGCCAAGATGCCTTTTTGCTAAAGAGAGAGAAGCTTCTTCTAGCACTTATGAAAAAGAGTGGAGCGAAGAGTAAAAAAGAGCAACTAAACTCTCTAAATATCGACTTGCTTAAAGATATCTATGAAGAACTAAATCCAAAGATAAAACTAAGCGAAATAGAGACGAAGCTCAAAAAAAGCTATAGTGGGGATGTATTTAAGAGAGAATTTCTCATAACTCTTGTAAAAGAAGCTACAAATCTTCAAGAACTTACACAACCAGAACTTGACGAGTTAGCTCTAGCTAGAGGCGAGATTATAAGGGAGTATTTGGTAGAAAATAGGGCACTTCCAAGTAGCAGACTTATCGTAGAAAAAAGTAAAAAAGTAGATAAAAGTCAAAAGGGTTGGGTAAGACTAAAGATGGGTATTGAAGTAGAGTGATAACTTTTAGATATAATTTTGTTCTAAAAAAGTAACACAAGGAAGCAGATGTCATTTTCAAAGCAAAATCGTAAAGGTACAATAAGTGGAGTGATATTTGTAGCAATTTTTGCTGCAGCAGCCACAATGATAGCAGACTTAAAGTTTGTAAGCTCTCTGGGAATTTCGCCCTTAGTGATTGGTATAGTTATGGGTATATTTTATGCAAATACACTCCATAATCAGACTCCATCGCAGTGGCGGGGTGGTATCACCTTTAGTGCTAAAAAGATTTTAAGGTTTGCTATTGTCTTTTACGGTTTTCGCATAACATTTGGGCAAATTGCTGAGGTTGGCATCGATGGCTTTTTAGTTTCACTTATAATGCTTGCAACAACTTTTATACTGGGAATCTACTTAGGTGTAAAAGTCTTTAAGATGGATAGAGATACTTCAATGCTAACAGCAGCTGGAGCATCTGTATGTGGAGCGGCGGCAGTATTAGCAACTGAGCCAGTTTTAAAATCAGAGGAACATAAAACTGCTGTTGCAGTCTCCATGGTTGTTCTTTTTGGAACAATAGCTATGTTTTTGTATCCACTTCTATATAGTGCTGGCATCTTTGATATGACTTCAAGAGAGTTTGGCATCTATGTTGGTGGAACTATCCATGAAGTTGCACAAGTTGTAGCAGTTCCAGCCTCCATCCCAGGCTCAGATGCTGAGATGGCAAATGCTGCTGTTATAGTTAAGATGACAAGAGTTATCATGATAGCTCCAATGCTAATCATCCTTGGCATCTACTTATCTTACTCGGCTAAGAGAAATGGAACTTCAGGTGGAGGTGTTAAGCTTGTTATCCCTTGGTTTGCAGTCTATTTTGTAGCTATGGCTGGGTTTAACTCTTTTGGGATTGTGCCCCAAAATATTGTCGATATTATAAATGAGATAGACACATTTTTACTAACAATGGCTATGACAGCTCTTGGAATGGGTACACGATTTTCAATGTTTAAGGGTTTAGGTTTAGCACCACTCTATACAGCTTTGGGAATGTTTGTATGGCTGGTTGTGGGCGGCTACTTTATTACAAAGTGGGTAGTAGCTACCTTTTAATAGAGCCGTTTGTTAAAAAACTATATAATTAGGCAAAAATAACCTTAAAAAGGAGTCAAAGAAGATGTCACACTTACCAAATAAGCTTAATTCTTTTTGGCTCTGGAGAGAGGTCTCTTCAAAACTCGGCGTCTCAAATCCAGCTTATAAATACTGGAGAGAGACACCAAATATAAAATTAAATAACAAGTATGTTTTTGTGCAAAAAAATACTCTTCCAAAAAAATATGAATATGTAGAAGAGATACTAACTGATCTCTCAGGCTATCTTCCTATAAAATACGCTTCGGATAGGCTTCATGTAAATGAGAGAATATTTTCATATGATAAGATGAGGCTATATAAAGAGTTTGAGTATAAGTTTGTAGAAGATATAAAGTTTGTAAATATCAAAAAATTTTTTAGAGAGTTTGGCATCAAGGTTAGTAGAGACTCCATCGTGCAACTAGGTCGCATAAAAGATTTGGAATTTACTTCAAACTCAACGTTTTACAATCTTAAAAATGATTATGGCATTATAGTTTATGAATAGTTTTTTTATAGAGTTTCGCGATCCCCTTTTTGGAGTTATAGTATTTTTTGTACTTGTCTTTATAATTGCATTCTTCTCTTACTGGTGGGCAAGATTTAGAACTAAAGAGGACCATCGCCATCTTGATAAATTTTTAAGAGGATTTCGCACACTTCCATCAAAGGGTGAGTTAAAAGTTCTTATCTCAAAAGGTGAACTCTCCGAGAAATCATGGCTACTTTTGGCACACTCCTACTTTAAAAATGGGGATTATGAGAAGTGTATAGAGATTTATAGTGAGCTTTTAAGTGTTGGAAATAAGAGTAACTATAGAGAAACACTTTTTTTACTAGGACGAACTTACTTTAGAGCTGGTTTTCTTGAACGTGCAAAAGAGATATTTTTAAAGATTTTAGAAAAAAATCCACGAACTCCTCAGGCCCTTGCATACTTACTCTTAGTTTATGAGTATATGAGAGAGTATTCACTAGCTTTAGAGGTGCTTGAACCACTAGATGAGCTGCAAAAAGATATAAAAAAAGATAGTGTTTATCTAAAAATCTTAGCACTTATAAACAATGCTAAAACAACTACAGAAGATAAACTAAAAGATCTTGTCGAAATTTATAAAGAAGAGAGAATGCTCACTCATATGGTCTTTGAATATATGTTTAGTAAAGATGCAAAGCTCGCATGGGAAAACCTTGATGTATCTAAGTGTGAGATGTTAAGTGATGTGCTTTGGCGATTGGATAAAAAGGATTTGAATTTAGATATAATAACGCAAAATGGCTACTTGAGGGAGCTTTTCACTGCTAGGGGTGATGTAGACTTAGCAAAAAATAGCTCTATTTTTGAGTTTGATGTACTTATAAACTTAAATAAAAATGCAAATGCCACTCTTAGTTTTGAATACGTTTGTGATAATTGTAAGATAGTAGTCCCTTTTGCTTTTAATAGATGCAGCAGCTGTCACGCTATAGATACATCACGCATCGAGATAAATTTAACTAAAGATTATCATAGGAATTTTAGTGAAGAAAATAACTCTTTTCAGTGATGGAAGTGCTCTGGGCAATCCAGGGCCAGGTGGCTATGGAGTCATCCTTCGGTATGGGGACAAAGAGCGTGAGATTGTAGGCTCAGAGGTCCACACCACCAATAACAGGATGGAACTTTTAGGCGTTATAGAGGGTCTTCGCGCCCTAAAAGAAGAGTGTGATGTAGATGTTATATCTGACTCTTCTTATGTTGTAAAAGGCATCAATGAGTGGCTAGAAAACTGGATAAAAAGAGATTTCAAAAAGGTTAAAAATCCAGATCTTTGGAGAGATTACATAGAGGTCTCAAAGCCTCATAAGATAAACGCTATCTGGGTTAGAGGTCATGATGGACATGAAGAGAATGAGAGATGCGACAAGCTTGCGCGTGATGAAGCTGAGAAAGTCAAAGCTTCACTTTGAGTTGGCAAAATAGTATCTTGATAGTCTAGAAGCTTAAGAGATTAAATAAAAGGAGAGGAAATGGGCAGTAATATAGAGGCTTTAGAAGAAACTTTAGGCTATACATTCAAAAACAGACAGCTCATTATCGAAGCGCTGACACATAAAAGCTATAAACAGCCCTACGATAATGAGCGACTAGAATTTTTAGGTGATGCAGTTTTAGACCTTATAGTAGGTGAATACCTTTTTCATAAGTTTAAAAAATCAGATGAGGGAAAACTCTCTAAAATAAGAGCTTCACTTGTAAATGAAACAGGCTTTGATAAGCTAGCAAGGTCACTAAACCTTGGAGAGTATATCTTTTTATCCAATGCTGAAGAGAATAATGGTGGAAGAGATAAACCCTCACTTCTCTCAAATGCTTTTGAAGCAGTCATCGGAGCTATCTATCTTGAAGCTGGTTTACAAAAAGTTCAGAGCATCGCTATAAAACTTATAGAGAAAAATCATAAAGAGATATCTCTTGACTCGCTCTTTAGCGACTACAAAACTACGCTCCAAGAGCTAACACAAGCGAGATTTGGCATAACTCCAGAGTATAAAGTTGTAGCAAGCCGTGGACCTGATCATAAAAAAGAGTTTGAAGTTGCGGTTTTCATAGAGGACAAAGAGTACGCTAGAAGTTGTGGTAAAAGTAAAAAAATAGCACAACAAGAAGCAGCCAAACAAGCTGTGGAGATGCTAAATAAAGAGCAAAGCTCTTAAACTCAGCCTTTTTATAGGCTAGCTTTTGGGAATGCTAACCAATGGCATTCTCCACGATGAGTGGCCTCAGCGGCCTAAGTGAAGTAAAAGGGACTTGTTTCTTTTACGGACTAACTAAGATGGAGGTTTCCTTCATTTTATGAAATAAAATTAAGGGATATGAAGTGAATAGTTTTGGTATGAGATTGAGATACAGCACCTTTGGTGAGTCTCACGGTGTGGCTATTGGCTGTCTTCTTGATGGAGTTCCTGCAGGGTTAGAGATTGATGAGGTGTTTATTCAAAGTGAACTAGACCGTAGAAAGCCTGGTAAGAGTGAGTTTGAGACTGCTAGAAAAGAAGATGACAAGGTAGAGATTTTAAGTGGTGTTTTTGAGGGAGTGAGTACTGGAACTCCCATAGCTATGCTTATCTACAACACAAATCAAAAATCAAAAGACTACTCAAATATCAAAGACATTTTTCGCCCTGGTCATGCTGACTTTACATACTTCCATAAGTATGGCATCAGAGACTATAGAGGTGGTGGAAGATCTTCTGCAAGAGAAACAGCAGCTAGAGTTGCAGCTGGAGCCATTGCAAAACTTATGATAAAAGAGCTAGGTATTGAAGTGCAGAGTGGCATCAGTGAAGTAGCTGGCATCAAGGCTGAGACTTTTGACTATCAAAGTGCTAAGAAAAGTCTTATATATGCACTAGACTCAGAGAAAGAGATGGCTCAAAAAGCAGCTATTCTTCAAGCAAAAAATAATCATGATTCAGTTGGTGGGGTCGCAAGAGTTATCATTAAAAATGCTCCCATTGGGCTTGGCCAACCGCTTTACTATAAGCTTGATGGAGTTTTAGCTGATGCTATGATGGGTCTTAATGCAGTAAAAGCAGTTGAGATTGGTGATGGGATACTAAGTGCATCGATACAAGGCTCACAAAACAACGATGAGATAAGAGCTGATGGCTTTAAGTCAAATCACTCAGGTGGCATACTCGGGGGTATTAGCAATGGCGAGGAAATCGTGCTAAATGTTTACTTCAAACCAACTCCTTCTATATTTAAAGAGCAGCAAACTGTAACTACTACAAATGAAGAGGTTGATTTTTCGCTAAAAGGAAGACATGACCCTTGTGTAGCCATCCGTGGAACAGTTGTTTGTGAAGCAATGGCTGCTTTAGTTGTTGCAGATATGTTGCTTTTAAATATGGGCTCAACTATGAATGGTGTTAAAAAGTACTATTGAATGCTCTGAAGAGGTATTAAGTTGGATCCTGAATCAAGTCTAGGATGACGAGGTTAAAACCTCGCTTCCTAGAAGAGATACAAGGCTTTAAAGTTTGCAAGGTTTTCGGAGGCGATGCTTTAGCTTCGCACTGTGTGACTTAAAAGTTTCAATGGTTTTTTCGGAAGCGACGCTTTAGGTGTGCTAACCAATGGCATTCTCCACGATGAGCTTCGCACTGATGCGCTTTAGAGCCTATGCAACTTTAAAGTAGTAAGTTAGAACAAAAGCTTTTCTACGAGGTTAAAACCTCGCTTCCTAGAAGAGATGCAAGGCTTTAAAGTTTACAGGGTTTTCGGAGGCGATGCTTTAGCTTCGAACTGTGTGACTTTAAAGTTTCAATGGCTTTTTCGGAAGCGACGCTTTAGCTTCGCACTGTGTGACTTAAAAGTTTCAATGGCTTTTTCGGAGGCGATGCTTTTAGGAATGCTAACCAATGACATATTATGTTAAGAGGGTTTAGGAGCATCTATCCCTGCCACTAAAATGGATGAGTCTGTTTTGGTGCGTGAAAATAGAGAACAAGCTATAAAGTAACATTATAATCAAAATGAATGCAGAGCAAGAAACATTTTTGCTAATTTAAGATTTATGTGTTATTATTATCACAAAAATCTTACAATTTAAGGGGACAATATGAGAAAAATCATTCTTTGCACACTAGTAGCAAGCGCTACTTTACTTGCTGCAGATAGTGCGGCAGTGTATAAACCAGGGGTCTTATTGCCAGCAAACGGTGAGGCTATTTATAAGCAAGGCTGCGTTCAATGTCATGGCGCAGATGGAAAGCAAACAACAGATACCGGCCTTTCTAGAATTGTATATAAGCCAATTAATGGGTTAGAAGTTGCTAGTTTAGCAAAAGAGTTAAAAGACTACAGATACGGAAGTGTTAATAAATATGGCTATGGTCAATTGATGAAAAGCACACTAGTGGACCTCTCTTATGAAGAGATAGATGCTCTTGCTGAGTATATAAGCACTAATATTAAATAGCTAAATTATATGCCGAGCCCTCGGCATATAATTACACCTTCACAAGCGAATGTTTTTCTCCAAGCTTCTTTAAAAACATAAAACCCAAGGACACAAAATGATTAAAATTATTACTGTAATAGCAATAGTTTTAAGTATGAATTTAGCAGCTAGCCAAAAACTTAAAGAGGCTTGTGATAAGGGGAAGATGCAGTCTTGCATAGAGTTAGGGATACTATATCACACTGGTGATAGTGTAAAAAAAGATATCAAAAAATCTAAAAAATTGTTTCAAAAAGCGTGCCAAAATAGGGTGGCAAGGGGTTGCTACTATCTCGGTTTTGTCTTTTTGCGTAGTGACCACGATGTTGAACAGAGTACCACAAAAGCAGTATTGGCATTTGCTAAAGGTTGCGATTTAGGAAGTGAGCGCTCTTGCGAGTGGTACCATAAGCTTAAAGATAAAGGGGATTAGAGGATGCAAGGTGATATAAAAATACAACTCGAAGATGAGCTAGAAAAGTATCATAATGATTTAGGAGAATTTACTCCATATTATCCTGGTATGAAAATTCTATCATCAGAACTCTACAAAAAACAGTTAAAAGATGTGCTAGAGTCAGTAAAAAAGGAAAGCGAAACAGGAGTAAATAGTTTTGCAATCTATCTTGATACTATTATAATTAACATGCATACTAAGGTAAAAAAGTATAAAAAATCTATCTATTTTGATAATGAAAACATTAAAGACATAGAAAATCAGGGATATACCATAGTTTTTTTCATAGATGAAAAAAAGGATAAGTATGCTCTTTTAGGTCTATTAAAATCTAAAGCACTCCCTGAGTAATTTGAGATTGTAGTAAAGTGATAGTTTTATACTGTAGTGAATAAATGTAACAAAGTTATCACAATTTAGTTTATTTATTTAAAATGACTTTATTTAAGTCTACAATTTAAGAGTTTTACGATAATGTACAGTTAATTATAAGTTAAAAGAATAAAAGGATAAGTATGAATTATAAATATATTAATAGCATGTTATCGAAGATGGACAAAGATCTATCGACAAAGGGGATGACAAGAAGAGATGCTATGAAATTGGCTGGTCTCTCAGGTGCAAGCTTCATGATGGGTGGTAGCAGCCTTCAAGCTATGGAAAAAGATGAAAAATCAATAGTTAAATCAGGAGTTGATGCTAAGATAGTAATCGTTGGTGGTGGTCTCGCTGGGATGAGTACTGCTGCAAGATTAACTCTTAACCTCAAAAATCCAGATATCACTGTTATTGAGCCTAACAAAGAGTCAGTGTCTTATCAGCCAGGTCAAACATTAGTAGCTGCTGGTATATGGGATGCTAAGGATATATCTTACAAAAGAGATGATTTTGTACCAGAGGGTACAAAAATAATCGAAGATAAAGTTATAGGCTTTGATCCAATGAACAACCAAGTAACTACAGCAAAAGGTCAAGTTGTTGATTATGACTATCTGATCGTAGCTACTGGACTGCAACTAGATTTTGAAAGAATTGAAGGCTTAGAGCATGCTGGTCGTGCTTACTCAACTGGAGATAACTCAAGACTTCATAAGGCAATAGGTGAGGATAGTGGTATATGTTCAATCTATACAGCCGAGGGTGCTACTAAGACTTGGGAGCAGATGCAAAAGTACATTGAAAAAGCTAAAAAAGCTAAAAATGGCGAAAAAGTACAATTTCTTTTTACGCATCCAAGTACACCTATCAAGTGTGGTGGTGCTCCAAAGAAAATTATGTATCTAACAAATGCAAGACTTAAAGAGGCTGGCGCAAGAAAAAATGCTGAACTGACTATGTATCCAAATGGTGGGACTATGTTTGGTATACCTGAGTATCATGATGCTATTCTTGAGCAGTTTAAAAGAGAAGACTTTAAATGGCACTACAGACATAACCTAGTGGGTGTTGAAGTAGAAAATAAGATCGCTATTTTTGATTCTCAATGGCAAGAAAAAGGGCCTTATGATCCAGTTATGAAGGATTTCGAGGTTATTTCTAAGCACGAGAAGATAAGAGTCCCATATGACTTTTTACATATAACTCCAGATGCTGTAGCTCCAAGAGAAGTAGCAGAGTCTGATATTGGCTCAGCTGGTGGTTGGGTTCCTGTAAATAAAGAGACTCTTCAGCATATCAAATTTAAAAATGTATTTTCACTTGGTGATATTGCGCAAGTGCCAATGGGTAAAACAGGTGGATCTGTAAGAAAACAGTATAAAGTTCTTGTTGACAACTTAATATCTCAGATGGAAGGTAAGCCGTTAACTTCAAAATATGATGGTTATACAGTTTGTCCACTCATTACAGATATCGGAACAGTTATGTTAGCTGAGTTCGATTGGAGTGTTAAACCTACTCCTTCATTCCCACTAGATCCACTAGTAGAGAGATGGGTGTTTTGGTTAATGAAAGTTTATGCTCTTAAACCAATGACAATGTACGGGATGCTCTCTGGTAAAGCATAGAATAACAAGAGAAGGAAATCTCTCCTTCTCTAACGCTCTCACCTCTTCACAAAATAGAGAATCTTTTTTTACTTCTAAAAAACATATCTCTAAAATACTTTTAACACCCAGGATTTTTATATGCAAGTAAAATTTGAGTTTGCCATCTATGATGAGGCTCTAGATAAATTTGAGTTAGATGAAAATATCTATCTATATGAGTTAGATGATGAGCAGATGCAGACTTATAATCTTTTAAAAAGTAAAGATTTGCATCTATATAATTTTTTTCAGGAGTCTGAAGCTTTTAAAAGGTGGATAAAAGAAGAAGTTTATCCAGATGAAATAGGTAAGAAAATAGTAATTTGTGATATAAATGAGATAAGCTTTAGAAGGTTTTATTTTTTTAAAGTAACAAGCGCTGATGTTCATTATGAATATTTCAAAAAACTTTTTAATGTTCTTCATGAGTCAGACTGGCAAAATAGAGAAGATGTTGGAAGAGAAATCTTAGAACATCTATTGGTTAAGCGACAGACACTCATAATAGAACTGCAAGAGGACGCTCTAGAAGAAGAATAAGCTCAAGCTATGAAATGCTTGGTCAGTAGTGATATAAAGGTTTTAGTGCTTTAAGAGCACTATACTAGGTAGTTATTTTGCACTTTGTAATTTAATAATAAAGTTGTCACAAATATAATTATTTTACATAGACGCATAAATAATAAAAACTTATCAGATTCAGGAGCATGAATCTGAAGGCTTATTCTATAAAGAGAACAATATAAGGACTCTTAATAAGCTGTATTAAGAAATGCTATATATTTTATTTTAGTTTTAAATGTCATGTTCCTTATAGTAACACAAAGCGTAGGAATGCCTTCATATCTTTAATTCTTGAATTCAATAGTGGCAATTAGCTCTTGTAAAGATGTATAATATTTTTTGTGCCAACTTTGTGATAAAGATACACAAGGTAAAAAGAATAATGCATTTAAAAATAAGTAAAATTATAAAAGGGGAAGATGTGGACAAAACATTCAAATCAGAAGAAGCAACATCTGTCAGCAGACGTGATTTCTTTAAAAGAACAGCATCTGTTAGCGCAGTTGCTGCTGTAAGTATTTTAGCGCCTGGTGCACTATTTGCTGACGACATAAATATCATGGAACATACCAAATGGGGTACTACGCTAGGAGATGAGTGTAACTACAATCCTTATGGTTTACCATCGAAATATGAGCATAATGTAGTAAGAAGAACGTCTGCTCTTATGTCATCGGCTGGAGATATGCATGCTGCTATATCTATGTCACCTTTACATGAGTTAAGCGGGATCATTACTCCAAATGGCTTACACTTCACTCGTACTCACAATGGTGTAGCTCATGTTGATCCTAATAAGTATAGACTAATGATTCACGGTCTTGTGGATAAACCTATAGTTCTCACTCTAGAGCAACTTAAAAAATATCCAAGTGAGAGTAGAATCCTATTTTTGGAGTGCCCATCCAATGGTGCTGCTGAGTGGAAAGGTCCACAATTCAACTCTTTACAATTCGTAAAAGGGATGATGAGCTGTTCTGAATGGACAGGTGTACGTATAAAAACTATACTTGATGAGCTAGGACTAAAACCAAACGCTAGATGGATGCTTGCTGAAGGTAGTGATGGTTCTGAAATGAGTAGAACTGTTCCAATCGAGAAAGTTTTAGATGACGCGATGATAGTTTGGGCTCAAAATGGTGAAGCACTGCGCCCTGAGCAAGGTTATCCAGTTCGTTTATTGCTCCCGGGTTGGGAAGCTAACCTTTGTGTTAAGTGGTTAAAAAGACTGAAATTTGGGGAAGAGCCTTGGTATGCTAAAGAGGAGACTTCTAAATATACTGTACTGACTGCAAGTGGTAGATCTATTCAGCATTTCTATGCAAATGAAGTAAACTCTATTATTACATCACCTTGTCCTGAAAAACCTTGGACGGATCTCAAAGTTGGAGATTTAGTTGAAATCGAAGGTTTAGCATGGAGTGGTCATGGAACGATTACAAATGTTGATATAAGCTTTGATGGTGGAAAAAATTGGAGAGAAGTTAGCCTTAAAGGTTTAGTTCTTCCAAAAGCTTGGACAAGATTTTCTTATATGTACAAATATGAAGGAAAGCCACTGTTACTTCAAAGTCGTGCAGTCGATGATAGCAACAATGTTCAACCTACAATAAATCAAGAAAAAGAAGTAGTTGGTGTTGAGGGTGTTTATCACAGAAACGCAATCTGTACTTGGGAAGTTAATGCAAAAGGGGAGGTGAACAATGTTCAAGTTAGATCATAAATCTATTTTAGTAGGAATATCTGTTGTTGCAAGTACTGCCCTACTTCTAACTGGATGTTTATCTTCACCATCAAGTACTAATGGTTCAGCGAAAGCTCAGTCAAATGAATTGACTGGGCCATATGTTGGAAAATTGGGCGCTATAGATGGTGGTGTTATCTACCCTAGAGAGAATGGAATGTACACAGCTTATGTGCTTAACGAGCAAAGCACAGAGGGCATAAATCACGGTAGAGTACCTACTGAGAATGAGTTAAATGCATGGAATTTAGATGCATTACCAGACGGTACAGGTCTACCTGAAGGCGAGGGTTCTGTTGAGGATGGCGATGAGCTTTATGAAGCAAACTGTGCTTCTTGTCATGGTGACTTTGGTGGTGGCGGACACGGATATCCGCAATTAGCTGGTGGTAATCAAGATAAAGATGAAAATGGAATTGTAAAAACACTTAAAAATCAGAGACTCGAACCAGGTATGGATGCTCCAAAAAGAACTGTTGGAACATTCTGGCCAAAAGCTACTACTCTTTTTACATATATTAGAGATGCTATGCCATATGCACATCCAAAGAGTCTAAGTAACGATGAAAACTATGCTCTAA
>JAVEST010000174.1:0-3076 GCA_034006465.1 Sulfurimonas sp.
ATTATAATGTTAACAGATTTTTTAAAACATAATACTATGAGTTATTTTAAAAAATCAGCTAAAAAACAGAGTATTCCTCTTATATGTACAAGAAGAGGGACTAGCTGCGTTGAGAATGAATTTAGTAAATTTTTGGAGCAAAGAGATGTTTGAGTTAAATAACAAAGAGTCCATAAAAGAACTCAGCGGAAAGCCTTGTTAAAAGAGCTAGAAATCTTAAATAAAATTTATAAGGAGTTAAATGGTATAGAAATAATTTTGCAAAAAAAAGTAAATACATATGATGGCACTAGAGATAGATGTTGTGTTTACGCCCACGATTATATACCTTATGAAGAGTACAAGCCTCCTAAATTTGTACTGGTATATAAAATTCCCTGTTTTAATTTTCACATAGACTCATTTTAAAAGATGAGTCTATACTTTGCATACTCATCTACTAGCTTATCGTTGTTTATGTATTGAACCTTCTGAATAATCTATAAACTAGATTTCGTGTCAAACATTAAATGATGGAACTAGACTTTTTTGCAAGTCTATATATCTGTTATAAGTGTAGAGTGCAAAGAGTCCAAAAATAACTATATAAGCTATAGATATCCTTATTTTGTTCTTCTTAGATAGATAATACACCATCCTCTTATCTCTCTAGCTTTGTACTTTTTATGCTCTTATATTCTTTATCAAGAGCTAGAGCGTAGTAGCTCATTTGGTTATCATATCTGATAAGATAGTTAAGAGGGTTTGAGATGAGTTTTAACCTCATAGTTTTATAATCAAAATCCTCTAAAACTACGGGTATAAACTCAAAATCCCAGCTAAGTAGATAAAATCTACTCTTTGCATCTATCGCATAACCGCTTAGTTTTTTTTGTTTGTTTTCTGAGATATTTATGTAGGCTATATCTATATCTTTTGGATAAGAGATTTCTTCTACATTTATAATATCATCTGCTCTTGAGATATTAAAAAGTTTTTTTTGGCTATCAAGAACTAGGTAACCTTTATCAAAAGGCTTCATATTGGTACTTTTCCCCCAAACTCTAAGAGCTGGGTATTTAAACTTTTTTTTATTTAGCTTCATTGTTAACTCATTACTAAGAGTTTTGTTTTTTAAATTATGGTAATCATAAACTACAGCACTATTATTTTTGATACTAAATGCTTCTTCACTAAATTTTATAACACCTTCATCTTTACGGGGATTTAAAAGAGGATAGAGATTTACTTCTTGAGGTTTAAGTAGGGCAGGGTGGTAATTAAATCCTAGTCTTGAAAATTTTATCTGCTCTTTATCAAAAATCATATTTCCTATTTTGATAGGCAGTCTATTTTGAATTTCTAAATTTTTATAATAGACAAAAGGTAAGTGTGTTTCGTAAGTTTTTCTGTCAAATCTTTTTTTGCCTTTGATGCCATAGTTAAAGCTATGACCTGTAAAGTTTTTTTGATATACAAAGTCATTTGCTATGTTTGAGTAAAAGATATAGAAATGACTAAACGGTTTTTTATAAATTTCTTTGTAGTTAGCATAAGATAGATATACAAGGCTAATAGTTATAAGTGCTAAAGAGAGTTTATAAGCTAAAGAGTCTACTCTTTGCTCTTTTATACTGTAAAAACTATCAAGTGCTACAAAAGGGATGACAAATAAAAAGGCTAACCATAAAGAGTCTTGTAAAAAATAACGCTCTTTTACAAACAAAACCACAAACAAAAGCATCAAAAGAGCTTTAAATAAAAGTACTTTTATATTTTTCTCTAAGATGACAGAACTTAGCGCCACATAGAAAACTATAGCAGCAAAAGAGTAGGCTAGTGTGTCTTTAAAAGCGACTAAAACTATCTCATGTGGGTAGTAAGAACTCATGATTATAGCTATGCTACAAGCTAATATGAGTGAAAAAAGAGTTACAAAACTAGAACCTACAAGAAGATGCAAGAAGAGAGAATCTCTCATTTTTAGTGGTAAATGTGCCATGATTTTTATGCGAAACTTTATTCTCTCTGGTAAAAATTCACTAAAAGAGACTACTACAGCAAAGAGTAAAAATATATAACTAAGATGGTAGTATGGCTTACTCCCAAGTTGTGCAAATCTATACCACATCATAGACTCTGGCTCTATAGTAGCAAATGCAAAGTCAAGGTTGTACCAAAAGTGTGCAATAGTACCAAAAGACAAAAGAAGTAAAATAAAAAGATAAAACTTAAGTTTTAAGTACTCTTTTTTTATGATGGATTTTATCATTAGTATTTTCCTACAAAGTCTAAAAATTTATCTTCAAAACTAGTTGATTTGTCATAGTTGAAGTTAGCCATCGTATCTCGATGAACAAATCCGCCACTTTGAACTATCGCCATATCATCTATAAGATTTTCAAGGTCATTCATAGTATGAGAGGTTATTAAAACGGTTTTATTTGTGCCAGAGATATACTCTTTTAAGTAGTCTATAAAGAGTCTTCTATATCCAGCATCTAGTCCCATAGAGTAGTCATCAAGTATAAGAAGTTCTGCATCTTGAGCAAACAAAGAGCCTAGTACCACTTGAGATTTTTGTCCAAAAGATAGCGTTGAGATTTTTTGAGAATAGTCAAGACTCATCAAATCTACCAAATCATAAAAAAGTTTTTTACGCCATTTGCTGTAAAATGGAGCAAAAAACCTCTCTAGCTCTTCAATGCTCATATAGTCATAGGTGACAAATCCTTCATGAAGTAGGGCAATCTCTTTTTTTATTTCGCTTGAGAGATTATAAGAGTTTTGCCCAAAAACTAAACACTCTCCAGAATTTGGCTTTAAGTAGCCCATGAGTATGTTTATAAGCGTAGATTTACCAGCACCATTTTTACCCAAAAGCCCAAAAACACTTCCTTGATAGATCTTTAGATCTAGGTTTTTGTAGATGATCTTATCCTTGTAGCTATGAGATAAGTTTTTTATCTCTATAACTACATCACTACTCTTTTTTTTCACAACTTCCACCACATCCGCTACTGCATCCATTTGATTTAAAAAGTTTTCTGTAAAGATAGTAAGTAGCTCCTAGTGCTAGTAGTGCTAAAAATATTTT
>JAVEST010000021.1:0-20440 GCA_034006465.1 Sulfurimonas sp.
TCTGGATAGGTTTCACCTCTAAGATATTTGATAGAGATGATGGATTATATATAGGAGATTTAGGCCGTGTCAGCTATCAACTTGACTCTTTGCATCCTAGAAAACTTGAGTACACACTTAAAAAGAGGCATCTCCATAGAGAGAATTGGAACTTTGAGCAGGTGGATATCTTAACTGTTGGAGACTCTTTTTCTAACGCTGATACAGGAGGACTTAATCCCTACTACCAAGACTATCTTGCTACTTTTTATGATAAAAAGGTACTAAATCTTCAAAGATTTTCAGATAAGTCAAACTCTATGGAGCTTCTTATCTCGCTGTACAACTCAGGGTGGCTCGAGAGATACAAACCAAAGTATATTGTTCTTGAGGCGGTAGAGCGCTTTTCACTAGAGATGCATTCTACACCTATGGATTGGGATGCTACACTTAAAGGCTTAGATAATTCTATACTTGCAGATTTTAAAACTACAAATTCTTATATACCTGAACTTAGCTTTATAAACACGGCTAACTATAAATTTATCTTATACTCTCTAGAGTACAAGTTTTTAAAAGTAGGTCACAAATGGATACCAAGGCTAAAACTAAATCAGCCTCTTTTTACTCCTGAGAACTACAAGGATTTTCTACTTTTTACAAATGAAGATATTAGAAACCATACCAACCAAGATGATAATCGAGTCCATTTGCTAAATGAAAATCTCAACAGACTCTCAAAGTTACTTCAAACCTTAGATATAAAACTTTTTTATATGATAGCTTCTGATAAGTACGATTTATATTACGATTTCATAGTAGATAATCCTTATCCAAAAAACTATCTTTTTGATCTCCTACGAGAGGCTCCAAAAGAGTACTATTTTGTGGATACAAAAGCTATCTTACTTGAAGCGCTTAAGAGAGGAGAAAAAGATATCTACTATGCTGATGATGCGCACTGGTCTTATAAAGCGAGTGAAATTATAACTAAGGACAGCATTTTTAAAGATAATATCAAATGAAATTACTTTACTAGTTTAAAATCTTGATTAAAGCATTTTCTAACTCTTGAAATTGTTTGTGTGCATCAAAAAACATCGATGCCCTTTTAGCACCAGCTTTTGCCATAGCATCTCTTAGGGCTTTATCATTATAAAGTAACTCAAGCTTTTTAGCTAAATCCTGAGAGCTATTCGTCTCAAACAAAAGTCCACTCTCATTATCATCGATAATCTCTAAAGGTCCGCCACTATCGCTTGCTACTACAGCTATCTCACACTGCATAGCTTCTATCAAGACTAACCCAAAAGTCTCCCTATCTGTTGCTAGTACTAAGACATCACAAACCTGCATAAGTTTTTGAACTTCTGTTGTAAAACCTGTAAAGATTATCTTATCTTCTAAGGCATCTTTTGCTATAGCGCCTTTCAGGGAGCTTAGATAGTCTTCACTCATAGCATGCCCTACTATAAGCGCTTTAGCATCTATGTCTTTTTTGGTCAGTTCGCCAATAGCATCTATTACTAAGTACTGCCCTTTACCCTTTTCTATGCGCCCTACTATGCCAACTATAAACGATTTTTCTAGATTATACTTAGCATGGATGTCTCTCTTTTGTTCATCACTTATTATTACTGGCTTTTGGGCTCCAATATATAGAACTTCTACCTTAGGTCTTATCTCAATAGGTATAAATTTTTCTATCTGCCCTTTTACTTGTCCTGTAACTGCAAGCATTAAGTCAATATTTTTATATAAAAATCTATGATAAAAATCATCTTTAAATCTAGTCATTCTCATATGTCTAGTCTGGATAAGCTTAGGTTTTTGTTTTGAGATAAGTCTTGCTAAAACTGCTACTGGTATATCTTTTGTCCAGTGAATGTGTAGAGCATCTACTCTATTGTCATCTATGATTTTTGCTAATTTTCTAGCTCCTATAAATGAAAAAGCAGTCGCATACCTCTTTAGCTTTTTATATTTAAAGTCTGTGTTTTTATAGTATTGCTCTAGATTTCCGGCCTCGTTTATTACACTTATAACATCTACCTTACTCTCATGTAAATAGTGAGATGCTCTAACCATATATAGCTCAAGTCCACCGATATCTGGGGATAAACAAAGCTCTAGAATTTTTTTCACAAATATACCCCAAAAGTTAATATAGTTATAATATCATTATTTTGATATAATCCAACTTATGAATAAATATGAAATAAACGAGCCTTACAAAGATGTTTTTTTAGATTTTTTAGCAAATATAAGAGATATTTTCACAAAGAGTGAGACCTCTTTACATAAAGCAAGAAATGAATTAAAAATAGTTCCATATAGTAAATATACAACAGTTGTAAAATCATTTAAAATTCCAAATATTATAAATAAGATTGTATATACTTTTTTTAGAGATTCTAAAGCTAAAAAATCTTACACACACTCAATAAAATTAAAAGAATTTACTCCAATGCCTATTGGATATATCGAGTTTTTTAAGCTTGGTCTCCTTAATGAGAGTTATTTTGTAAGCGAAAATTTTAACTATGATTTTACAATTAGAGAGCCCTTGCTAGATGAAAACTTTTCAAGCAGGGAGGCTGTATTTAGAGCTTTTGCAAGATTTACATTAGAGCTTCATAATGAGAATATCTTTCACAATGATTACTCTCCAGGAAATATTTTAATCAAGCAAGAGGGCGAAGATTACATCTTTAAAGTTGTAGATATAAATAGGATGAAGTTTTTTGCACTAAGCGAGGATGACAGAGCTAAAAACTTCTCAAAACTATGGGCAGATGATGAGATATTAGTTTTGATCGCAGATGAGTATAAGAAGCACTGTGTTTGTAGTGAAGATTTTACAAAACAAGTTTTATACTACTCAAATAAAAATAAAAAAATAAAAAATTTTAAAAAGAGACTTAAAGGACAAGAGGTAAATGACTAAAATAACAGATATTTCTTGCGTTATCATAACAAAAAATGCTCAAAATACACTTGAAGATGTATTAAGCTCATTAGTATCGTTTAGTGATGTGGTAGTTTATAACAACAACTCTACAGATAAAACAGGTGAAATAGCAAAAATATTTGCCAATGTAAACCTCATCGAAGGCGATTTTATAGGCTTTGGTCCAACAAAAAATATAGCCGCTTCTTTTGCTAAAAATGAGTGGGTACTCTCTTTAGATGCTGACGAAGTAGTCTCAGAAGAATTTATTAAAAATTTAAAAGCAAAAACCCTTGACAATAACAAAGTCTACTCTATTCTTAGAACCAACTATTACAAAAAGACTCAAATAAAACACTGTTGGGGTAAGGATAATATAGTAAGGCTATACAATAAAAATATCACTTCATTTACAGATAAACATGTGCATGAAAAAATTATAGATGAAAAATTAACAATTGATTCTATCGATGGAATCGTCAAACACTATCCATACTCTAGCATTAGTGATTTTATAATTAAGCTTGATAGATATTCTACAATCTATGCCGATGACAATGTTGGTAAAAAAAACTCATCTCCCATAAAAGCGATTTCAAATGGAGCGTTCTCTTTTTTTAAAACATACTTTTTAAAAAGAGGTTTTTTAGATGGCTACGCAGGGTTAGTTATAGCTTTTTCCCATATGGCAACAAACTTTTATAAGTACATAAAACTTTATGAACTGAACAAAGAAGGAAAATAGACTAAAATTTTTTCAAAAGATTTAAAACTTTTTGAAAAAGAATCTCTTTATTTTTAAGCGGTATCATAAAATTTTGCTGTAACTTCTCATCTCCAATACCCTTCCATCTTTTAGAGCTTGCAAAAAGAGTATCCGCAAAAAATGTCATGGTTGGCGTGCCAACAAGAGATGCTATGTGATATGTTCCTGTTGAAGTACTTACAAAGAGTTTGAAGTTGCTTATGAGTTTTGCAAAGTAGTTTATGCTCTCTTGTGAGAAGTAACACACAACATTGTAGTTCATAAATCTATTTTGCATCTCTTCATATAGCTCTTTCTCATCTGGTCCAAATGTTAGTACAACTTGGTATCTGTTTTCTATGAGAACTGCATGTATAAGCTCCTCATACTCATCCAAATTCCAGTTAGCATCTGATGAACCACCAAAGCCTACATGAAAAGCAATGACCTCTTTTTCTATATCATTATTTATGCAAAATATCTTATAAATCTCTTTTGCATCGCTAAACTCTAAAAGAGGTTTTTTATAGCTCAAATCTATATCAGCAAACAAAGTTTTTGTTAGTTCTAAGTTGTACTCAAACTCTGCCATCTTAACTTCGCTACGTCGCTGTCTTACTCTATGTGTGTAAAAAATCTGAGCTATTTTCGTAGCTGGAGCAATTCGCTTTGGAATGCCAGCTAATGCTTGGGCAAAAGCTATGCGCGTGTTTGAAAAGAGAGTGATGCTTGCATCTATATTTAAAGCACGTAGCTCAGATGCAAGGCTCCAGATGTTTTGTCCATTATCAATTACAACCTCATCTATAAACTCACATGAGAGAGCCAAACTCTTGTTGAGTGGAGCGATGCAGACGATGATTTTGTTCTTAGGATTGTGCTTTTTTAGAGCGTAGATGCATGGAAGTGCTGTTATAAAATCACCTAGTTTATCGGTTCTACAAACTAATATATTCAAAACTACTTCACACCTTGTTTAATATACTCAAAATTATATTTATGCATCTTAGCTTGGTTTAGCTCGTTTCTTCCATTAAAAGAAACTGTTTTTTTTAGTAATTTTTCCATTAACAACAATCCCTAAATCTAAATTTTATGAATTCTACCTTAAATAAGATATAATTTGTCTTATAATTTTCATAATAAATTAAACAATTATTATCCATTGCTAGGGAGTCAAAAATGAGATACTTATTTTTATTTATACTAATCTTGGCCTTTTCAGGCTGCTCAACAACAAAAATAACTCATGCTTGGGAGAAAACAAAGGATGCTACTTATGTTGCTGCTACAGATCCTTTGACTTGGGGGAGTGCTGTTGCAGCAGGAGCACTCTATGCTACTTATGATGATGATATAACGCAGCATCTTATTAAAAAAAATCTTATTGATTCTGAAATTGATGAACCTTTAAGAACACTCAACAGTGCCTTACTCTACTCTAGTGCCATGCTTGTAGAAGATGACACAACTATGCAAAAGGCTAAGCGCCTCACAACTGCCTTTGTCGGGGCTGGAGTTGCAAGAGAAACAACTAACACTCTCAATAAAAGCATAAAAAAAAGCAACCCACTAAAAACTGAAAACAATGCCATAGGCTCTCATCATTCACTAGACCCTTTCGCACAATCTGCGCTAACTAGAAGAAATGTTGATGATATGAGCATTCCTCTTTGGAGCAAGTATGGCTTAAACTCTCTAAGCTATTTATCCGCTGCAGGAAGCGCTTTTACTCGTGTTCAGGAGGGTGGGCACTCCTTTGCAGACCAGTTAGTAAGTGCATCTATTGGAAATTTTATCGGTCTGTTTTTTTATGAAGCTTTTTTAGCTAAAAGTCAGGAGCTAGAAGTTTCTATTTATAAAGATTCTGTTTCCATCTGCACAACTTGGCATTTTTAATTTCAAACAGGGCATAATTGCACTTATGAAAAAACCTTTTAAATGGGATGAATATTCCGACCAACCAGCACAACTAAAAGATAGAGCATTTAAGAAAAAGATGCGAAAGCGTGAGTCTCTCTCTTTTTTAAAAACATTTCTAATCTCACTATTTGTCTTTCCAGTCTCTATAGTTGCTACACCCTATATAAGAAGAAAACATGTGGCATCAAAGAGTTTTTTCTCCATGGGAGTTGATTATCAAAGAGAGAGCGAGGAGAGTTTAAAACTCTTAGATGAACTTGGAGTTGAGCGCATCTTAGTTAGACTTAAACTTTGGGAGCTTGGTACTATACCTGAGCTAAAAGAGTTTTTACAAAAAAACAAAAAGAGAAAAGTTATCTTAAAAATCCTTCAAGATAGGGAACATGTAGAGGATTTAGAACTTTTAGAAAAAGACCTAAGAACTATCTTTGCATCTCTTAGTGGGCTTGTTGATATTTATGAGATTGGTTCAACCATCAACAGAGCAAAATGGGGCTTTTTTAGTGTTGATGAGTATAACCATTTTTATAAAGTAGCTTATGATTTAAAGCAAAGTGAGTTTAAAGATATAAAACTTATCGGTAGCGGAGTGATAGACTTTGAATTTCATTTTACTGCGCACACTCTATTTAATTTTTTTAACTACAAATATGATGGCGTAGCATCACTTCTTTATGTAGATAGAAGAGGTTCACCTGAAAATACTCAACTAGGCTTTAATCTCTCAGATAAGATAGCATGGCTTAGCACTATGGTTTGGCTAAGTCCTAAGAGCAAACATGCACTTCACATCACTGAGACAAACTGGCCCATCAGTAACACTGCACCTTACGCTCCTACAAGCGAATTTGAGTGTGTGAGCGAAAAACTCTATGCCGACTACATGCTTCGCTACAACCTTTTAGCCTTTGCATCTCAGCAAGTTGACTCTCTCTCATGGCATCAGCTCATAGCCGCTGGTTATGGCTTGGTTGACAACAGAGAGGGTTTGAGAAAAAGAGAGGCTTTTGAAGTCTATAAATTTATGCTAAAAAACCTAAAAGATGCACAGTTTTTAAGACTTGATATAAAAAGAGGCTACTATATATTTCAATGTTTGATTGACGATAAACTACTCCAAATTCACTGGTCACTCAAAGATACAACTTTAAAAAATGAAGAGTATTTTAGTGTCTTTTGTATGAGTGGAAAAAGTATAAAAGAGAAAACTCTAAAAATCGGTTCTTCTCCTATATATATCTTTATTACTGATCCAAAATAACCCTCTCAGCATAATCATGAAAGTTTTCATAAGCAGAGTTGATATAGCTCTCTAAGATGCCCTCTATAGTCATGATGGCATCTGTAGCAGTAAACTTAATCCCCGTTTTTTTACCAAAACTACTCCTTCCTCCTTCAAGATTTCCAGCTACAATAAGCTCAAAACCAGAAACAATCTCCTCGTTGTACTTTAACTTACATCCCAATAGTCCAATATCTACTACATGGGGATGGGCACATGAATTAGGACATCCATTTATACTAAATGATATAGGTTCACTAAAATTCACAAACCTTTTTTCTAGTGACTCTACTAGTTCTATTGCCAAATCTTTTGTCTCAGATATTGCAAACTTGCAAAAATTCTTCCCAGTACATGAGAGTGTTCTTGCTTTAAAAGGTGATGGATTTGCGCTGATTCCTATATTTTCTAGTTCACTTACTACTTTACTAGCATTCTTTGTTGGCAAGTCTGTTATAACAAAATTTTGCGCTATTGTCGCTCTTATGGCTGTTGCCTCATATTTTTCTAGTATTTTGTGAAGTTTATAAAGTCCTTCAGAGCCAATTTTACCACCATTTAGCGCACATCCAATATAACTTCTTTTCTCTTTTATACTATCATATACGCCAAAATGTCCTCTCCTCGCATAAGGAGTATAAGCTTGTAACTCCCCTTTTTTAAGAGAAAAATCCAGTTTAGAGTGTAGTAGCTCTACAAACCCCTCAACTCCAAAACTATCTACTAAATGCCCTAATCTCGCCTTAGTTCTGCTCTCTCTACCGCCATGCTCTTTATAGATCTCAGTTACAGCTTTTGTAACTTCTAAAGCTTGATGCAGCTCTATATAACCTATATGAGAAGCTATTCGTTTGCTTGAAGCCAAACCTCCACCAACACTTACATCAAACAAAATTCTATCTTCTGGAAATTTTATCGCATTAAAACTCAAATCTTGGATCTCATGAGATGCACAATGATTGGAGCAGCCACTAATTCCTACCTTATACTTTCTAGGAAGATTTGAGACATCTCTATTGGCATCAAAATATTCATTAACCTCTTTAACTATACTGCTTACATCATATATGCGGTTTGCATCTACGCTATTTACTGGGCAAGTCACTACATTTCTAGGGACATCTCCAGCTGCAAAAACAGTAGTCAAACCAACACTTTTTAAACTCTCAAAAATTGTAGGCAAATCTTTTACCATTATAAAGTGAAATTGAATATCTTGTCTTGTAGTAAAATCTGCGGTATCTCTTGCGTATGTTTTTGAGATATCCGCAATAACTTCAAGTTGTTTAAGATTTAAATTTCCCTCAACTAGCTTTACTCTGAGCATAAAGTAGAGTGTTTTATCATCTGCATCTTGCAGGTTCGTGTTTTGTGTATATAATCCATACCATTTAAATCTATCTATATCCTCAGCATCTACCTCTTCGCCGCTTTTAGCATATCTATAGATATCACTTAAAACATCTAGCCCATCTTTTTCGCTCTTTATGCGCTCTACTCTTTGTGCTTTTGTCTCTTTTTTCATTTTAAAAAATCTCTCTACTTTGCCAATGAGGAAAATGCTTTCTAATAAGTGCATTTAACTCTAACTCAAACTCTGAAAATTGTGAAGCTTCACAAGGTTTTGCACAATCCTGTGATTTTTGTACAATCATCCCAGCACCAACTGTATTGTTTGTAATTCTCTCTATTATAATAAAACTTCCCATAGCCTTATTTTCACTATAAGAATCATATGCTATAGAGCTTTGTAGCTCTAGTTTTGCATGAGCTATTTCATTTAAATTTAAAACGTCTGTACTTTGTTTCTCTAGAGTATTGACATCTGTTTTATAGTAAAAGGACTCTATACTTCCCACACTCAAAGATGAAGCTCTTTTTATAAAATACTCTTTTTGCTTCTTTAATGGCTCTTGGCTCATCCAAACAATATTTACATCAAAAGTATCACTACTATCTGGTTGATTATCGCTTTTAACTAAGATATCTCCTCTACTTATATCTATCTCATCTTCTAAAGTAAGAGTGACTGCTTGCTGAGCATATGCGTACTCTAAGCTTCCATCATACGTAACTATCTCTTTTACTTTTGAGCTTTTCTTTGATGGTAAAACCGTAATACTGTCTCCTACTTCTATAACACCCGAAGATATAGTTCCACAAAAACCTCTAAAATCAAGATTTGCACGATTAACATACTGCACAGGAAGTCTAAAATTGTCCAAATCTCTATCCTTTGCTATCTCAACATTTTCTAAAAAGTACAACAGCGTATCGCCTTTGTACCATGGAGACTTTAAGCTTCTATCAACTACGTTATCCCCTTTTAGTGCCGAAAGCGGTATCAATGTAATATCTCTGTTTAGTCCCAACTCTTTTGCAAAAGCCAAATAATCTCTTGATATATTTTCATAAATCTCTTGGCTGAAATTCACTAAGTCCATTTTATTGATAGCCACAACTATATGTTTAATCTCAAGCAGTTTGGCTATAAAAGAGTGCCTTTTTGTCTGAGTTACTATTCCGTGCCTTGCATCTATTAAAATAATCGCCAAATCTGCGGTACTTGCCCCAGTCGCCATGTTTCTCGTGTACTCTTCATGTCCTGGTGTATCTGCGATAATAAACTTTCTCTTATCTGTTGTAAAGTACCTATAAGCCACATCTATTGTAATGCCTTGCTCTCGTTCACTTTGCAAACCATCAACTAAGAGCGAGAGATCAAATTCACCATCAACATTTTTTTTAGAATCTTTCTTTATAGCAGCTAGTTGATCTTCAAAAATCATCTTTGAATCATGTAAAAGTCTCCCTATTAGTGTGCTTTTACCATCATCAACACTTCCACAAGTGATAAACCTAAGTAGCTGTTTGTTCTCATGTTCTTTTAAATAACTCTCTATATCTGTTGCTATTTTTGTCTCTAATATTGACATCTTAAAAATACCCCTCCATTTTTTTCTTCTCCATAGATCCTGCTGAATCATTATCGATAACTCTGCCCTGTCTCTCACTTGTCTTTGTCAAGAGCATCTCTTGAATAATCTCAGGCAAAGTTTGAGCGCTTGACTCAACTGCCCCAGTTAAAGGGTAGCATCCAAGAGTTCTAAATCTAACCATCTCTTCTTTGATAACTTCGCCCTCTTCTATTGGCATCCTCTCATCATCAACCATAATCTTTACTCCATCTTTTTGGACAACTGGTCTTTTTTTTGCAAAATATAGTGGAACGATAGGAATATGCTCTAAGTATATATATTGCCAAATATCAAGCTCCGTCCAGTTTGAAAGGGGAAAAACTCTTATGCTCTCGCCCTTATGCGTTTTCGCATTGTAAAGATTCCAAAGTTCTGGTCTCTGGTTTTTTGGATCCCATCTATGGTTTTTATCTCTAAAAGAGTAGATTCTCTCTTTTGCACGACTCTTCTCTTCATCACGTCTTGCTCCACCAAATACAGCATCGAACTTGTACTTGTTAAGTGCTTGCTTGAGCCCCTCTGTTTTCATAATGTCAGTATGAACTGCTGAACCGTGAACAAAAGGATTAATGTTTTTCTCCACTCCCTCTGGGTTACTATGAACAAGAAGTTCAAAACCCTCCTCTTTTGCTCTTTTATCACGAAACGCTATCATCTCTTTAAACTTCCACTTTGTATCTACATGAAGTAGAGCAAATGGCAGTTTTGCTGGGAAAAAAGCCTTTAGAGCAAGGTGTAGCATCACAGCAGAATCTTTTCCTACTGAGTACATCATCACAGGATTGTCAAACTCTGCTACTACCTCTCTTAGTATATGTATGGATTCAGCCTCGAGCTGTTTTAAATGTGTCAACCTTGTTGTATCTAGCACTTTTTTATCTCCTTTTTATGTAATCCGCACTCTTTTTGTTCTGGGCTTTCCCACCACCATCTTCCACTTCTTATATCCGCACTATCCTCAACTGCCCTTGTACATGGCGCACAGCCTATACTAGGATAAGATTTATCGTGTAGGATGTTATATGGAATGTTGTTGCTCCTGATATACTCCCAAACGTCTTCTTGACTCCATAAAAGAAGTGGATTTAGTTTTACAACACTGTTTGCCTCATCCCACTCAAGGAGCTCTATCTCTTGCCTTGTGATGCTCTGCTGCGCTCTTAAACCTGTAATCCAAACCTCAACACCTTCTAAAGCTCTCTTAAGTGGTGCTATTTTTCTAACATAACAGCACTCTTTTCTATTTTCAACAGACTCATAAAAACCATTGACACCTTGTTTTTGATAAAGTTCTTCAATATCACTACTTTTTGGAAAATATACTTTTATCTTTGTTTTATATTTTAGATTTGTCATATGCATCACATCATAAGTCTCATAAGGAAGCCTTGCTGTATCAAGTGTAAATATTTTTGCATCTGCATCTATCTTTAAAATCATCTCAGTTAGCACCTGATCTTCTGCTCCAAAGCTAGAAGAAAAAGCTATTTTTCCTCTATATGTTTTTAAAAAAAACTCTAAGACCTCTTTTGAACCTGAATTTTGAAACTCTCTATTTAACTCTCTGACCTTATCTCTCAATTTATCTCTCCTTTATATATGATAATCATTAGCCGTTGGCTTATACTTTCCTATTTTTAGTCGATTCCAAGCTCGCTCATGATAGTAGTACAAAACCATTTTTGTTATAACTTCTATAGAACCTATAGATGCCGCCATAACAAGACTTCCAGTGATAATGTATGAGATAACCATTGTGTCTATTGTGCCAACCGTTCTCCATGAGATAGATTTTATAACCGACCTATACGCTTTTTCTTCCACTACTTATCCTTATCACAAAAAAAACCATTTTTCATAATGACTCCACTTCAATATTTTTACGCTTTAAAAATTCATAAAACCTACATGCAAAACAAAACTCTCTTGTTGCATCTAAAAGTTTCCATATAGCAAAACACACAATCATTAAAAAAGCTATCTTTATCTCTTGCGATAGATCTATTAACAAAGCCACTACAAGCAGTGTTAATCCAACATGAGAAGCAAACATTTTTGCTAAAGCATCCGTAGGTCTATCTTTTAAATTCATTATCTTGACTAAAAAAGTAGAGATTGTAGATATAGGACTAATTTGAGATGATATATATATTTTTACAAAAAAGTCACAGATCAATATATATAAAAAAATCTCATTAGTACCAAATAGATATAAACCAAGCAACAAGGCAACAATCCCTGAATAGACACGCTCTTGAGTTCCATTAACAATACTTAATTCGTAATTTTGTTTATTTAGCATCTCAATTGGCCTCCTGTTTTTTTAAGTGGCGGAAGTATATTTTATTTTAAAATTAAAGTCAAGCTAAATTGTAATGTTAATCCATACTAAAATAGTATAGATAGTATTTATTCCTGTAAATAAGGGCAAAATCGTTTTATAAAAAATTATTTACATATATGACTAATTCACTTTGTATTATGAAAAAAAATGTATAATTCTTATAAAATTTTATGTATTTGGAGTCTCATGCCATTAATATCAACAAAAGGAACCTATGGCTTAGCTGCTATATGCGAACTAAGCAAGCACAAAGAAGATTCTCCTATGCAGATAAAAGAGATAGCATCAAATGCTAATATCCCACAAAACTATCTCGAACAATTACTTGGAAAACTTAGACGAGCTGGAATTGTAAGAAGTATAAGAGGAGCTAAAGGCGGTTACGAACTAGCAAAAGACCCTAAAGAGATGAGGGTTTTAGATATTTTAATAGCTCTAGAAGATGACTTGAAAATCGTAGATGCTAAGGTAGATCATCCAATCCTAAACATTTTTTTTCACGACTCAAAAGAGAGTATAAAAGAAATTTTTGATATCAGCATAACTGAACTCTCACAATACCAAAATAAGTTTTTAAACTATACGATATAATTAGAGAAAATTAACAAATAAATGACAAAATCTCATTAGCATACACAAAACAATAGATAAAAAGGATTATTAGTCTCGTGCACAAAAATCAATTTACGCAAATATTTTCGTTACTCTTATTTAGTTTTATAGCCCTTATGGCTACAAGACTAACTCTCTATAACTTCTATACTGAGGACTTTACAGACCTAAGCACTGCAGAGTTTTATGCTTCGCTTTTTATGGGCTTTCGTGTAGATATGATAACGATTTTCACTTTCTCTTCTGTCTTTATTTTAGCTCTTATGTTTCTTAAAAAAACTACATACAGAGCAATAGTAGCGCTTGCTTGGGCAGCTGTATTAAACACCATTTTTATTATCTGCTTTAGTGATGTTCTCTATTATGACTATATTCACAGGCACATCTCAAACGAGATTTTTCATCTAGGTGATGATATGGATATCATTATCGGCATGGCGTTTGGCTCGATGCTTTTTTATACCATTGGTGCATTTGTTTTAAGCGCTTTGTTTTTATACTCTGTTTATAGATTTTTCTCTTATAAGCCAAAAGAGTTTATCTCTTCAAAGAAGTTAGCAATATTTTCTCTTATGACTATTTTAGTTATGTTCATTGGCATCAGGAACAACTTAGGAGGCAAGAGTTTTGGAAGTAGTGATGCATATGCTGTAAACAAGGTAAGCAGCGGTAACTTAGCGTTAAATGGCTTTTTTACCATCTACAGAACTGCTAAAAAAACAGCTAATCATAAGCTTATGAACTTCGAAGATGCCATAGAGATAAGCAAGAATCTACTCAAAACTCCAAATGCACCCTTTATAGATAACGAGTATCCACTACTTCGCAAATATCCCTTTAAAGATGTCCAAAAATACAATGTTGTTATAGTTCTCTTAGAGTCTTTTGGAGCCGAACATATAGATGGATTTACTCACTACAAAGAGTTAAATGTCACACCATACTTGAAAAAATTAAGCGAAGAGGGCTTGAAGTTTACAAATTTCTACTCAAATGGCTACCGTTCAATCTTTGGTATAACCTCTATCTTTACAGGTATCACCATTCCAGCAGGAGCGCAATATCTAGGTAAAGGTTTAGAGCTTTCAACTCTAAGTTATCTTGGAGGCGTTGCAAAAGAAAATGGCTACCAAACCCTCTCTATGCAAGCATCTAACGAACGCTCATATAGAGTAGATGCAGTTAGTGCAATATCTGGATTTGATGAGTATTATGGTGCAGAGGCTATGCCAAATGTCGAAGAAGTTGATGCTGGTAGAGAACCAATAACTGGAACATATGATTTTAATATGCTTGACTTTTACCACAAAAAACTAAACACTATGAAGGAGCCATTTTTAGGCTTCGCTTTTACTAGCACTACTCATTCTGACTTTCATCTGCCAAGTGCTAAATTTGAGAGATATCCACACGACCTTCAAAACTACAACGGAGCTCTAAACGCTTATATCTATACAGATGATGCTATAAAACGCTTTATGGAAGGCGTTAAGAGTGAACCTTGGTTTGATAGAACTATCTTTATCTTTACTTCAGACCATGGAAGTGGAGATGCACTAAATCCCATTGCAAGAAAACATCGCCCTGATGACAAAGCACTAGCTGCAATAGAGCATTTTAGAATTCCTCTTATCATCTACGCTCCAAAGATTTTTGAGCCACAAGAGATTACAACTCTAGGCGGACATAATGATATCTTTCCTACTATTGTTGATATATTGGGGCTAAAAGCCGAGATAACAACGATGGGAAGTTCACTCTTTGATAAAGATATAGATGAAAGATTTGTCTATTTTTACGCTGGAAATCTTATAGGGCTAATCACAAACAGTGGCTATATAAAGTACAATTTTAAAGATATAGTTGAAAACAATGCAGAAGATAAGAGTGTTTTAGATGAGATGAAGAGACTTCTCTTTGCTATAGATACAGCAGAGGCTGGGCTTTTAGATAAAAATAGGTGGGCGAAATGAGAATATTAATTATTTTACCAAACTGGTTAGGAGATGCCATCATGGCTACTCCAGCCATTGAACTTTTGGCAAAACACTACCATAATCCTAGATTTACCTTTGTTGGAAGCCACGTTAGCATCGAAGCATTGAAACATCACCCACTATGTGAAAAGGCCGTTGTAGATGAGACAAAAAAAGCGCCAAACAGATTTTTGGCCACTTACAAATTAGCTCACGAGTTAGGAGAATTCCATCTAGCTATAAGCTTTAGAAACCAGCTTCATGCTAGCTTACTTTTACGATTTACTAAAACTGTCGTTTGCATCTCAAGACGCTCATGGCACTCTATTTTTTTACTCTCTCACACTTTAGATATAAAGACCAATCAGCATCTTGTAAAACAGTATGCCCAGCTTGCGATGTGTGATGTAGATGGTTGGGACAAAGAAGTTCCAAGACTGAAGCTCTTTATTGAGCCAAGAATCTTTGATAAACCTACTTTAGGTATAAATGCAGGAGCTACTTATGGGAGTGCTAAACGCTGGTACCCCCAGAGGTTTGCAGAAGTGGCAAGTGAGTTTTCAAACAAGTACGACATCATAATCTTTGGCGGACCAAATGAGATAGATATGGCAGATGAGATAGAGTCGCATCTTGCCTCTTTTGGAGTGCAAAACTACAAAAATCTAGCAGGAAAAACTAGCATAAAAGAGCTTTGTGCAAACATAGCAGGCTGCTCTTTGTTTGTTACAAATGATAGTGGACCTATGCACGTGGCAGCTGCATATCAAGTCCCAACTGTCGCAATTTTTGGGCCAACAAGACACAAAGAGACTTCACAGTGGATGAATGAAAAAAACAGACTTATAAGACATGAGATGGAGTGTTCACCATGTATGAAACGAGAGTGCCCGCTTAAGCATCATGAGTGCATGAAGAGCATAACAGCTGAAGAAGTCATAGATGCGATAAAAGACATGGATTTATAAGTGTATGACTACCTTATAGTTGGAGCAGGAGCAGCAGGCTGCGCTATCGCTCATTTTTTAAAAAAAGCTGGCAAAAGTGTAGCCATTATAGACAGAGATGGTGTAGCATTTGGAGCAAGTGGAGCTGCTGGTGCATTTCTTTCACCTCTTGCTGGAAAAAAAAACCTTTATAACTCTTTTGTAAATGACTCTCTTAGCTTTTCTTTAGATTTTTACAAAGAACTCTCAAGCGAATCTTTTATAAAAAAAGGAGTATTAAGGGTTGCTGATGAGAACTTCTCAAAAGATAGACTAAATGAGATAGAAAATGAGCACTACTCATCAGAAAAACTGCAAGCTCTCTCAATTGATTTTAAAGAGATTGATGGTTTTTTTTACAAAGATGCAGGACATATAAATCCAGCTGAGATTTCAAAAAAAATGATAGAAGGGTGTGACTTTTACAAAAAAGAGATTCTAGAGTTAAAGTATGAAAATACAATCTATAATGCTGATGGAATCAAAGCAAAAAACATCATACTAACTCAAGGAGTAAGTAGTTCTTTAGTAGATGCTCCGTACATCGAATTAAGCCCTATTTTTGGACTTAGAATAGACGCTAAAACAAGTACGAAAATCCCTTTTAATATCCACAAATCCATATCTATCTCTACAAATAAAAGAGATAACACTATAGCCATCGGAGCTACTCAGCAAAGACACGACTCAAAAGAGATGCTTTGCAACACCAGCTGTGATAAATGCAGTTTTTATGTAGATGATGAAAAAGCACAAGTTGAGTACCTTTTAGAAAAAGCAAGCGAGCTAATTGAGCTAAGAGATTTAGAAGTTATAAAAATATATAAGGGTGCTAGAGCTAGCATAAAGAGTTACTTTCCTGTAGTTGGAGAGCTTATAGATTACGATGCCACGCTAGAGAAGTATCCATCTATAAAAAATGGAACTAAGATTCCAAAAGGGTCTTTACTCTACCATCCAAACATCTTTATTATAAATGCTCTAGGTTCAAGGGGCTTTGTTTTTGCTCCATATCTAGCAAAGATTTTGAGCCAATATCTCTTAGAAAAAACTGAGATTCCAGAGGAGATATCAACGCAAAAACTCTTTTTTAAGTATGCTAGAAAAAAGGTTTAAAAAGCGAATTTTACCCCAATGTAAGCAGATTTATTATAGTTCATATCTCCGCCTTTTTTGCCATCATAGTTAGTATCTATTGATCTATAACCAACAGTTACATATCCGTTAGTAATTAGCTCAACATCTAAAGAGGCACGATATTCTAAAAAACTCTTTGCATCTTGCAGAGATAGAATCTCAGGCGCATAATAGACAACTCCCTTGATATATAATGGAATCGCACCACCTAGAATTTTATAAGTGGCCTCAACACCAAGTGGAAAACTACTAAAGTTTTTAGTGCCATTGAACTTAACGCCAAGTCCTATGACTAGGTCTGAATTTCCAACTTTTCTTTGCATAAGAAAATTAGCTTCATAGTAGTCATTCATATCACTATTGCTTCTAAAATCACTATGCTTTTCATCAGCATGAAGTATCTTAGCGCCTACAAAAACAGTATCAGGGTCAACAGCATCATTAAACTGACCCATATCAACTTTTGCACCAAACTCTAAATCTTTATCGTTAATATTTAACTCTATGCTGTGCATTGCAAAGGCAGAAGCTGTACATAGCGCTATTAGTCCTAGTTTTTTTAACATGAAGTTCCTTGTATCTTTTCTATTGTTTTTGTTGTGCTTTTACCATTAACAAAGCCAACAAGCTTCAACTCTGTAGCAAATTCTGTTCCTACTACAGCCATCCCCTCATAGTCTCCACCTTTTACTAACGTATGCGGGTTTATCATCTTTATAAGCTCATAAGGAGTATCATCCTCAAAAGGAACTACAAAGTCAACAGCTTCGAGCGCTGCAAGTATATAAGCTCTATCCTCAGCAAGATTCACTGGGCGATTAGGCCCTTTTAACCTTGAGACGGAAGCATCTGAGTTTAGCCCAACTATAAGTACGTCTCCAAAACTTTTAGCCTCTTGCAAGTACTTCACATGGCCAACATGCAAAATATCAAAACAGCCATTAGTAAAGACAATTTTTTTACCATTTATCTTATAACGATCTACTATTTTTTTGATATCATCAAAACTTTTTATATGCGCATCTGATGTGCTTTTATGCAGTGATGCTTCATACTCTTCTATCTCATCAAGTGTTACAGTAGCAGAACCTAGTTTTCCAACTACAACACCAGCGGCAAGGTTTGCAAATGCGGCAGCATCTTCTATAGACTTTGAAGCACTCAGAGCAAAAGCGATAGATGCAATAACCGTATCTCCAGCACCAGTCACATCAAAAACCTCTTTTGCAACAGTAGCGAAACGTTTTAATTCATTTTCATAGGTAGCTATTCCGCCCTCTGAGAGGGTTATAAGCGATATATTTAGATCTACTTCTTCTTTGAGTTTAACAAGCGCTGCTTTTAGAGACTCATCATCTTTTATCTCTATTTTTGTAGCTAGCATCGCTTCTTTTTTGTTTGGAGTTAAAAGATAAGCACCTCTGTATTTTGAAAAATCACTTCCTTTTGGATCTACCAAAACTTTAATCCCGTTTTTGTTTGCCAAAGTTATAATACTTTGGCAAAAAGAAAAAGTTAAGACTCCCTTGCCATAATCAGATAATATTATAGTATCAAAAGAAGCAATATTTTTAGATATAGAATCTATTATTTGAGATGCACTCTGCTCGTCAATCTCATCTTTACTCTCTCTATCATATCGGAGTATCTGCTGACCAACTGCTATGATTCGACTCTTTTTAGATGTACTTCTACCCTTTTGAACTATGATATTAGAACTATCAACATTGATAGCTTTTAGCATCTCTTTTAGCTCTACTCCATTATCATCGTCTCCGATAACACTACAAACACTGACATCTGCACCAAGAGCTCTAAGGTTATTTATAACATTTCCAGCCCCACCTAAGAGCGTAGTCTCTTTAGCAATATCTACAACTTGCACTGGAGCCTCTGGAGAAATCCTCTCACAACTGCCCCACAAGTAGTGATCTATCATCAAATCGCCAATAACTAAAATCTTCGGAGTATAGCTTTTTAAAAATTTCATGAGTTTACTTCTTGCTCATAAATCCTCTTTATCTCGCTGACATAGTCTTTTATAGCATCTTCCATCTCGTAGGCTGGCTCATATCCTAACGCTTCTCTTGTAGTCTCTATATCAGCCTCTGTATGAAACTGATAACTTCCAACAAATGGATTTGGTATATATTCACACTTTAACTTAGTTCCTAGTTCACATTGCAAAATATCAACTATATCTTGAAAGCTCCTTGCCTTGCCTGTTCCTACATTATATACACCGCTAGTTTCTGACACCATCGCCTTTATATTTGCCTGAATGATGTCTTCTATATATATAAAGTCACGGAGTATTTTATCGCTGCCTTCAAAAAGTTTAGGGTTTTTTCCTGCTAATATCTGATGTCCAAACTGTAAAATCATAGATGCAGTAGTGTTTTTAAAATACTCACCCTTTCCATAAACATTAAAATATCTAAGTCCAATGATAGAGATATCGCACTCTTTTATATAGTCACGGCTTAAGTTATCCATACATAATTTTGAAAAACCATAAACATTGTTTGGTGCTTCTCTGCCAACTCTCTGCGGAGACTCAGCATTTCCATAAGTTGCAGCTGAAGATGCGTAAATCATATTTGCACCATGTTTTATGGCAAGCTCTAAGAGGTCTTTATAAGCATTTACATTTGTTTTTATCATCAAATCTTGTTCTTGTGCAGTAGTATCAGAGATAGCAGCCTCATGAAAAATATAATCAAATTTATAATTTATCTCCAAATCGAGCAATAAGTCTTTATCATTAATGTCTCCACTAATGACTTCCCCATTAAAGCCTATTATATTTTTAAAGTGCCCAAAACTTTTTAAGTTTCCATTAGATAGCACATAAGAACTTCTAAAACTATCAAGAATCACTACTTTTGCTTCTGGGTGGTTGTTTTGAAAATAAAAAGCTAAGTTCGAACCTATAAAACCAGCTCCGCCCGTTATTAAAATTGTTTTGTCTTTTAAATCTTCTTCTATGTATCTCATTTACTCATCCATAATCTTATTATTTAAATAAAATAATACACTATTATTCATTAACATGTATTTAAGACTCAAAGCACTATAATTGAGCCGAAAATTAATCTTTAAGGAAAAAAAATGAAAAAAATCGTAATCGCTACAGTAGCTTCTTTAGCACTAGCAACAGTATCTATGGCAGCAGTAAATGGGACGGCATGTACATCATGTCACGGTGCTGACTGGACTAAAGCAGCTCTAGGAAAATCTAAAAATGTTGCTGAAATGACTCATGCTGAGATTGCTACTTCTCTAAAGGGATACAAAGATGGTAGTTACGGTGGTCCAATGAAAGGTCTTATGAAAGGTCAAGTTGCTAAATACTCTGACGAAGAACTAGAGGCTTTCGCACAAACAATAGGTAAATAATCTATCTTCAAAACTGCTCTTTCTTGAGCAGTTATTTCAAAAATCTTACATATCATTTTCTAATTTTTTATTATTCAGGTCGATAATCTTTTTTCAAAGCTTTTTTCTTTAACTCTTGTCTATATGCAT
>JAVEST010000175.1:0-2990 GCA_034006465.1 Sulfurimonas sp.
GCAAATTATCAATGCCAGAATCCATTGCCAAAGAAGATGGCATCTATGTAGTTGCAAACAAATCTTTTGAGACGATGCAAGGAAATATCGCTAGAATGAAATTAGCTGCATATCCACCAGATATAGAGATTTCAATACCAAGAAATCTCTGTAGTATGTTTGAGTTTACAAGATCAAAAGAGCTTATAGAGTATGGCTATAAAACAGCTAAAGAGACTTTGCAAAAACATGATGCTTTAACATCAAAAGCTAATATAAAAGAGTAGAGGTTACTCTCCTATGTCTTCATCCCAAATTTGTGGACTTTTTTTGATAAAGCTTTGCATCAGTTCATAACACTCTTTGTTATCTAAAATCTCTACTTCAACGCCTTGCGCACGAAGATGCTCTTCAGGGCCTTGAAAGGTTCTGTTTTCACCTATGATAACTTTAGGGATTTTATATAAAAGTGCAGCTCCACTACACATAGAACAAGGTGAGAGAGTAGAGTAGAGTGTTGCTTTTTTATAGTCTGAGGCTGATAATCTTCCAGCATTCTCAAGACAGTCAATCTCTGCATGAAGGGTTGCACTACTATTTTGAACTCGTTTGTTATGACCACGACCTACAATTTTATCATCAATAACAAGTACTGAACCTATTGGGATTCCGCCCTCATTAAAACTCTTTTTTGCCTCTTCTATAGCTGCTTCTAAAAACTTATCCATCACTTATCCTCATATAAAAATTGTATTTAATTAATCTTTGGTTTATTGTACTATAAAAAAAGTAAAATTTTTTCTTGATATATCTTAACTTATGTTTATAGCTCTAGTGCTATAAACATAAGATTAAACCTTATTAATTTTAAATTATTTGTAATAAAAAACTTTTTTACTTAAAGGACAAAAAATAGTGAAAAATATGAGTATAAATGAAAAACCAGTTATTTTACTAATTGATGATCTGACAACAAATTTATTGCTTTTAAATGATTTGTTAAAAGATGATTATGAAATAAAAGTTGCTAAAAATGGGCAAAAAGCTATAGAGATTGCTCTAAGCGATGCTCAAATTGACTTAATACTCTTAGATATTATGATGCTAAATCTGGATGGTTATGAAGTTTGCAAGATTTTAAAAAACAATGAGCAAACAAAAAACATTCCTATTATTTTTGTAACTGCAAAAGATAGCCAAGAGGATGAAGAGTATGGCTTGAACTTGGGAGCTATAGACTATATAACAAAACCTTTTAAAAAAACTATTGTAAAACTAAGAGTGAGAAATCAAATCGAGTTAAAGCTTAAGAGTGACGCACTTGAAGAGCTGTCTATGTATGATGGTTTGACACATATTCCAAATAGAAGATACTTTGATGAGATGTTTGAGAGGCGATATAAAGAGGCTTTGCGCCAACAAGAAAATTTAGTAGTGATTATGGTGGATATTGATTTTTTCAAACTTTATAATGATAACTATGGACATGGAAAAGGTGATGAAGCACTTAAAAAAGTAGCTATTGCTTTAAAAGATACACTAAAGAGGCCAAATGATTTTATAGCAAGATATGGTGGAGAAGAGTTTGTTGTTTTACTTAGTGGATTAACACAAGAGAGTATCTCAGTCATCGCCAATGAGCTTTTAGATGCAGTAAGAGATTTAAATATAGAGCATCTATATTCAAAGGTACAAAATAAAATAACTATTAGTTTAGGAATCTTTTATAAATCAAAAGATTTGAACATAGAAAAAAATGAGATGCTCGCATCTGCTGATGGACTTTTGTATAAAGCAAAAGAGAGTGGTAGAGATAAGTTTTGCTCAAATAGAGAGGCTCTAGTAGATGAATAATAAATTCAAAGCCATATTTAATGCTCAACAAAACATTGCCATAGTAACAGATGGTGGAAAAAAGATAACAGAAGCAAATCAGGCATTTTTCGATTTTTTTGGTTATAAAAATATAAAAGAATTTATGAGCCATTATAGCTGTGTATGTGAGCATTTTATCGAAGAAAAAGGTTACTTAAAAACCAATATGGGGCACTTAAATTGGATAGAGTATATCTTTAATAATCCAGAAAAAAACCATTTTGTTAAGATGAAAAAAGAAAAAGATATATTTATTTTTAAAATATTTGCTAAAAAAATAACAGATAATTACTTTGGCAAAGATGAAGTAGTAGTAACTTTCATAGACATAACTCAAGAGCTAAAGCAAAAACAGATGCTAGAAGAAAAAACAAGCATAAACCAAGCTCTACTAGATAATGGCGCTGTAGCTGTTTTTTTAGCATCTCCAAAAAGAGAGATTATCAAAGTAAATCAAAGAGCTTGCCAGATGTTTGGCTTTGAAAAAGATGAGTTAATAGGCAAAACTTTTGAGACTATACACATATCACCTAGCTATTATAAAAATTTTGCAACAGAGTATGAAAAATTACTAGAAGAAAATATAACAAATATAGAGTATGAATTTAGAACAAAAGACAACAAAGATATTTGGTGTGAAGTCTTTGGAACTCCACTAGATAGAAGTGATTTAGATAAAGGCATTATCTGGAGCTTGATAGATATAACACAAAAGAAAAAAGCTCAAAAGGAACTAGAGTTGGAGAGAAAACTCTTCTCTGCTGGCCCTGTTGTTGTTGTGGAGTGGATGCCAAGCGAGGGTTGGCCGATTAGCTATATCTCTCAAAACTCTAAACCTGTTTTTGGTTTTTCAAAAGAAGAGATGATGGGCAAGGAGTTCACCTTTTTAGATTTGATTCATAGAGATGATATATCAAGAGTAACTAAAGAAGTAAATAACTACATAACAAACGGTGTAAATATATATGAACAATCTTATCGTCTAAGGCTAAAGAGTGGTGAATATAGGTGGTTTTATGATTTTACGCAACTTATAAGAGATGATAGAAACAATGTGATAGCTATCCGTGGATATATGTTTGACCAAACACAACTCAAAGAGACAAAGCTACTTCTATATACTGAAAAAAAGAGAT
>JAVEST010000033.1:0-17778 GCA_034006465.1 Sulfurimonas sp.
TATAACTACATCACTACTCTTTTTTTTCACAACTTCCACCACATCCGCTACTGCATCCATTTGATTTAAAAAGTTTTCTGTAAAGATAGTAAGTAGCTCCTAGTGCTAGTAGTGCTAAAAATATTTTATCTGCCATTTTAGTGTCCTTGTTTTATTGTCTTACTAGTTCCAACGCTTAAAAAGCGTCTAATAACTGCGGTTTTTAGGAATGCTAACCCATGGCATTCTCCACAATGAATCTCGCAAAAAAAGGCGAGGCTGAAGCCTCACTTGCGAGTTATTTCATAGGTTTAGCTTCAACCCAAATAAGTGCATCTTGGCTTAACTCTTTACCTTTGTACTCTTTGTCACTACCAACACCTAGTGCGCAAAAGCCCCAAAAACCAGCCTTTGGAAGGGCAAATGTAAACTCGCCATCTTTGTTAGCTTTGATAGTCATCGTAATAAATGAGTCTTGTGGAGCTTCTACTCTTGATTTGCCCATCTTATTGTTTTTCATATCAACATCTCTACTTAGGTACTCAACTTCTATCTCAGCAAATGGAACTACTTTACCGTGGCTCTTTACGATACCTGTAAAACTTCCGCCTTCCCAAATAGCATAAGGCTTTGTAAGTGGAACTATCTCAGCTTTAAGACCAAGTTCAGCATCCCAATCAGTTGGAGCACCAGCTACATTTATGATAGTTTTTGTAATTTGCTGGATATAAATATCTTCATTTTTCTCAAAGTATGGAGTTGGAGTCATCACAAAGAGATGATCTCCCATTTTTCTAGCTTTATAAGAGCTCTCATAAGCTTTACCACTGTTGTGATTTCCTTGAAAGATAATAGATTTTAAATCTTTTTTTAGGTCTGTTTTTTTCTCTTTGTTTATCACATAAAACTCTTCAACTCCAGCCATATCCATAGTGTGCTCATCTGAAAAAGGGTGAGTAAATACATGTTTTAACACTATTGTCTCACCTTTTGTAAGAGCAGTATTTGGAGTATAGAGCATTTGAAAGTGTGCATATACCGATGATGAAAGTAGAGCAGTAGCTACTACTGTTTTTAAAAGTGTGTTTTTCATATTTTATGCCTTATTTATTGTAGTTTTAATAATCACTATCATTGATAGTCTTTTTTTTAAGTTTAAGCTAGAAATTTAAAATCTCTAGCTTAAACTCTACTCTGTTATATCTGAACCTTTAACAAAAACTTGATGCCCTTCACCAGCGTCAAAAACAGCAGTATATCCACTAGATGGTTTTTTAAATGTTACTTCACTATCTTCACTCATCTTAGCTTCAAAGACAGCTTTGCCATCTTGCTCTAGCTTAAAGTTAACTCCACTAGCACTGCTTCCATCACTAAATCCGCCCTCGCAAGTAACAGTTCCATCACCATTGTCAAAGCAAGACATGATAGCACTGTGTGCAAAGAGTGAGCCTGAGAGTAGCGCTAGGCTTAGTATTATTTTTTTCATTTTTGGTTTTCCTCCTTTATAAGATTTTTAGACATCTCTTAGTCCTCCTCTCCAGTTTATACTCTTAGATGGAAATAGCCCTATAGTTAAAGCAGTTACTACGATGCTTGCATAAAAGTACGTCATAGCTTCAACACCACTCCACGCGTAGAAAGTACCAAGCATAAAGACCGCTGATGATGCTAGTATCCCTAAAGTGATAGGAAAAAAGATAGCAAAGAGCATCCATTTATAACTATTCGTTTGCATCTTAACTACTATCATTGTAGCTATACAAGGCGGAGTCAAAAGCATAAAGATAATGATGGCAACTGCATGAAGTGGAGTGTAACCACTGTTTGCTGCCATAGCTTCTTCTGCTCTTTGAGACTCAACTTTGTTATCTTCATAAATGCTTCCCAAAGTAGCAACTGCACTCTCCCTTGCTGCAAATGAGCTTAAAAACGCAACATTTATCTTCCAGTCAAAGCCTGCATACTTTGTAACTGGCTCAAAAGCTTTTCCAGCAAGACCCAAAAGAGAGTTTTCTACTTTTTCATTTTTTATATTTCGCAAGATTTTGTTACGAACCTTTGCAAGTTTTCTTATCTCTTTGTTGATGATTCTAGCTTCATTATCTCTACTAGGTTTGATAAACTTAAAAAAAGATTCATTTGAAACCTTGAAGTCTTCATCTATAGCTAGTGCACCTTTTTTAGATGTTGTAGCCATTCTTTTGTTTCTATAAGAGTCATAGTAGTTTAAAAGAGATGCTATCTCATCTTTTTCATCCACCTCCTCATAGTACTTGCTCTTTTTTACTCTCTTATCAAATGCAACTAAAGACTTACTAAGCTCTGCATCATAAGCGGCTTGTGATTCACTTGAGATGCCAGGAAATTGCAAGAGTGCAAAAAGAACAACTGCAACAGCTAAGACTATGGTTAAAACTTTATAGATATATATCCAAACTCTTTGAGCGGCACTAAGTATCACACCTTTAAATGTTGGTAGATGGTAAGGCGGAAGCTCCATGACAAATGGTGCAGTCTCACGTGTCTTTAAAAAAGTGCTTGTTATAATCTTTGCAACTATAAGAGCTGTAAAGATAGTAGCAGTAGAGATAAAAAACATCATAATCGCCATATCAGGCTTGAAAAATGCACCTAAAAGTAGAGTATAAAATGGTACTTTTGCTAAACAGTTCATATATGGAACTGTTAGGATTGTAGCCATTCTAGCTCTGTCATCGGCTATACCTTTTGTAGCCATAACTCCTGGAACTGCACATCCTCCAACCATAGCCCCACCTAAGACAAGTGGTAGAGTTGACTGTCCGTGAAGTCCAAATTTTTTAAAGATACGGTCAAGTATAAATGCCATTCGCGGCATATAGCCTACATCTTCCATAATGGCTATAAGCATAAAGAGTATGAAAAATATCGGTACATAGTTTATAAGAGCATTTGCACTATTTATCATCCAGACTGCAAAGTCACTCATCATTGGTATATCAGTTAAGTAAGCTTGTGGCGATATATCTATAACAAAGTTTTTAACAGCTGCTAAAATCGGCCAAGTATAATCAGTCAGCTTGTAACCTCCGACGATTGAGAGCTCATATATCAAAAACATTATCCCAAAGAGTATAGGAAGAGCTAACCATCTGTGAAGGATAATCTTGTCAGCTTTGTCTGTGAGCGTTTCTTTGCCTATATTTGTGTCTTTTACTGCTTTATGGTAGATAATATCCGCAGAGTCGTACCTAAAAGTAGCCAAAAAAGATGCAGTATCTTTATCGTGGATGGAGTGAAACTTATCTACTTGAGTCTTAGCAAGTTCTTCTATGAGGGAGAACTCTTTTTTTAAGTACTCTATGATAGTAGTATCGCCCTCTAGTACCTTTATGGCCATCCATCTTTTGTTTAGTGTGAGTTTAGTTGTCTCTATGGAGTCTTGAACTTCTTTTATATGAGGCTCTAACTCTTCATAGTTTATGCTAAAGTCTTCATATTTGTCGGTACTTTGAGATGTGCTTATTATCGCCTCCATAATCTCTTTGGACCCCAAACCTTTAGCTCCACTAGCTTCTATAACCTTGCATCCAAGAAGTTGAGATATCCTTTGGCTATCTATGATGATGCCTCTTCTTTGGGCCACATCCATCATATTTAACACGATAACTACAGGCATGCCAATCTCAAGGAGTTGAAATGTTAAGTAGAGATGCCTTTTGATATTTGAAGCATCTACAACATTTACTATTACATCAGGATTTTCATCGATGATAAACCCTTTAGCCACACGCTCTTCAAGAGAGTAAGAGCTAAAAGAGTAAGTGCCAGGAAGGTCAACCATCTCGATTTTATGATTATCATACTTGAATCTTCCAGTCTTTTTATCAACTGTAACACCAGGATAGTTTGCTATGTGCTGATCTATACCGCTAAGCATGTTAAAAATCGTAGATTTACCACAATTTGGCTGACCAGCAAGAGCTACTTTGATGTTTTTCATATATCTGAAACCTCTATAAGTCTTGCTTCACTTTTTCTAAGGCTAATATTGTAGTTATGGATGCGAAGCTCCATTGGATCAAAGAGTGGAGCTTCTCTTATAACTTCAATAGTAGCGCCTATGATAAAGCCCATATCAAGAAGCTTATGCATAAGTTTTCCGCCTGAATTTACACCAGCTATTTTGACTTTTTTGCCAGACTTTATGATGTCTAGATATTTCTTCTCTCTCTTTATCATCTCTTGCTCCATTTTTAAAAACCTAGAAGTTATAGCTGCTTAAATACAGTTCTTATAAAGCTCTTTAGGTTGAGTATAATTTTGAAAATTAATATCATAATTGTAGAATATAAAACTTATCTATTATTTAAATTGATAATGATTGTCAACTAGTCTATGCAATTTTTGCATTTTTTATGAAAAGTTATAAATTCAACATCTTCAACCGAAATTACATCTATAAAATCTGCTAAGTTTATTTTGCTTACATTTGTGCATTTAGTACATACGCAAAATGCCATAGGTGAGCCTTCTCTTAAGTGATAGTAAGCTCTTTTAAAATCATCTTGAATAGCTACAATAAGTTTGCACTCTATAAAAAAGTTTAAATGCCTATAGAGTGTGTTTAGGGATATTTTTTTTGGGTAAGTCTCAGAGAGTTTTTCTACAATGTCACAGATATTTAAACACTCATCACTAAGCATCAAAACATTGTAGATTGCCTCTCTAGCTCGTGAGTGATTTGCTCTTTTTTTCTCTATGCACTCATATAATTTTTTTAAGCTCATTTTATCTTTCTTTTTAGTCTCAGATGAGAAAAGAGCTCGTTCTTTTTGAACGAGCAGCTAAGTTTTTAAAACTAAAAACTACCTCTTATACCTGCAAAGTAGTATCTTCCTACATTTGAGCCAAGTACGTCTTCTACACCACTGTTGCCAAGATTGTTAACTCCGCCATATATCTCTAGCATCTTGTCTAGTTTGTATCCAAAAGTTAGATCTACAAGGTTGTAAGCATCTGTTTTACTATCAGGGATTGACATTTGAGTTGGGGCACCTTCGTTTATAACTTTTGTATAGTGCTGCTTGCCTATGTACTTTCCTATGAGACCGAGATTTAAATCTTTTGTAACTTGATAGTCAAAACTTAACATAAAAGTTCTATCTGGATTATATTCGAGATCTTTTTTTGTTTTTTCATCTTCTGTTTTTAGTTCATTATAAGTGAACTTTGAGTTTAAGTTCTCAAGAAGTAAGTAGCTAAGTGACAGCTCTAGCCCTTTTGTGTTTGCATCTGATACATTTTCATAAGTAAAGATGCCACTACTGTTTCTTATCTGCTGGATTTTATTTTTGATTTGGTTATAAAAAACAACGATGTCATAACTAAATTTCTTATCTCGTCCACCAAGTCCTATCTCATAAGCATCTGTTGATTCTGGCTTTAAGTCATAACCTAAAACATCAGCACCTCTTTGAGGACCATTTGGAGTGTTCATATTTATATATAGCTCTCTAATATCTGCAGTTCTAAAGCCCTGTGCAAAGTTTGCTCTTAGTTTTGCTAGTTTATCAAACTCATAGATTCCGCCAACTCTAAAAGTAGCCTTATCTTTAGCGTTACTTATCTCTTCATATCTAGCGCCTAGTATTGCGTTAAACTCATCCGTTACTTCCCACTCATCTTGTAAGTAGATAGATTTGTAATCCACTTTTTTCTCAGTCATGCCAAGATTGTTAGTAAATACAGATGATTTTCTCTTCTCATCTCTATACTCAAGCCCACCAGTTAAGAGATGTGCTTCTGTTGCAAGATAAGATGCTGAAGCTTCATAGACTGTGATATCTACATCAGCATTCATAGCAGCATTTGCGGATGCACTCTCAAAAGGAAAATTAAAATCACCCCAATAAGCAGCAGTAGTTGTATTTCTTTTTTCATACTTAGATTTGTAGATTCTAGCCTTTACATTTAACTCATCAGTTGGTGCAAACTCTGCATCTATGCTCAAATCTAGCCTATTGTTCTCATCGTGAGAGTTTACAGGAGCGTTGTAGATTGGAGTAGGATTTGGTGCAGTTCTAGCAGGATGCACGAAACCTATATAGACTCCATCTCTCTCCTCTTTGAAGTAGTTTACATCTATGCCCATTACAAAATCACTAGTAAAATCATAAGTGAGTCTTGTTCCTATGGTGTAGATTTCGCTATCTTCTCTAAAAGTTGTATCAACACTATAATAATCTTTTATATTTTTTACAGCAGGGTTTGGATGCTGTGATGGCTTAACATTTGTAGTGGGAGTTTTTGCATAAGTATCAGCAACTTCCCTTTGCTCATAAGGCTTAGTAGTTATGTAAGAACTATAAGCACTATAGCCAAAGCCATTGTTTTTACCTTGAATGCTAAGAGCTAAGTTTGTAGTTTGTGCATCAGAATCTCCGTTCATACCAACCCTTGCATCATAACTTATCTGCATCTCATCAGTTGGTTTTTTTGTGATGATATTTACAACTCCACCAACAGCATCTGCACCGTAGAGTGAACTCATAGGACCTTTTACTATCTCTATCCTTTGTATGATAGATGCTGGGATTCTCTCTAAATCATAAGGGTTTTTAACCTCTCCAGCTAAGCGCCTTCCATCTAGTAAAAAGAGAGTTCCATTTGCTCCCATTCCTCGGATGGATATAGATGACTTACTCTTTGAACTCGCACTAGGAAAAGTTCCGTACTGCATAACAAGCCCAGAAGTTTTACTTAAAATATCCCCCAAGCTAGATGCTCCCATCTTTTGTATCTCCTCTTGAGTTATTACATCAACAGTAGCAGCAACTCCATCTATGCTTTTTTGTGTCTTAGTTGCAATGCTTACAACCTCGATAGCTTTCATATCATCAGATGCAAAAGCGTAGTTGTTCATCAGCAGTGCAAGAGATGCACTTATTGTAATTTTTTTCATTATTTCCCTTTTATTGTAACAGTCACAATAATCATTATCAATAAATAAGATTAGAACTGTTTATTTATTTTTATAATAGTAGATGTCAAGCATCTCCAAAAGCTCTACAAAAGTAGAGCCTATGCAAAAGCTTTTAGTGTGGTTTTGCTACTAGTGAAAATGATGTTAGTTCATTTTCTTGAAGCCTCTCAAATAGCTTCATAATCCTCTCATACTCTACTTCTTTATCTATATAGATAAGTATCTGTGTGTTTTTTTCATAAGTCGAAAAGAGTGCATCGAGACTATCAAAACTGTTTACTTTACCATCAACTGCAAGTTCAAGTTTACTAAGTTCTATGCTTACACTTTTATCCTGCATCTCTTTTGCTGATGCTTCTAAGTTTGGTAAGTTTAAAGCAAGGATAACATCCTCTTTTTTAAAAACAGAACTGACCATAAAAAAGATAAGCAAGATAAAGACTATGTCAATAACTGGCGTCAAATCTGGTGCAATAGTAGGTCGTCTTTTACGCATCTTGGAGCTTCACATAAGTATATATCTCTTGAGTAAAAGAGAGTTCAAGCTTGTCCATCATGCTAACTAGATAGTTATAGCCAATATAGTGAGGGATGGCAACAATAAGCCCTGCTATAGTAGTTATCATCGCCATTGAGATGCCATCAGCAAAAAAACTAGGATCCCCTAAACCGTGAGTTGAGATGCTAACAAATGCACTATAGATTCCTATAACAGTTCCTAAAAGCCCTAAAAGTGGCGAGATAGTAGCTATAATCTTTACACTCTCTAAGCCACGCTCTAGTGAGTGCATCTTCTCATGAACTACCAGTTCAATCATGGAAATGTCACTATGTTGTGGCAGTACTTCTATGCAATCTTTGCATCTATCTTTTTTCTTCATCATAAAGCTTAGAAGGATTAAAAACTTCCATAACATGATGATAAGTCCAAAACCTAGCATCGCTATGAGGATTAGAACAATCACTCCGCCTTGATCTATAAACTGATATATATTCATCTTAATTCCTTGCGTATTTTATGGGTATGTTTAGATGTAGTGAGGTTAAACTCACACTATCTGGTATGGGTTTGTAAAACTCCACAGAGCGGACAACCTTAAGAGCTGCCGTATCTAAGATGGAGTGTCCACATGCTTTTTTTAAAAAAACATCTTTAATCTTTCCATCTTTACTAAGAGTAAAACTAACTTCACAAACTCCCTCTAACTTTCTTCTTTTTGCCATCTTTGGATAGCGTTTGTTTTCATTTAGCACTTCATAAAGCCCAGCTATAAAACTCTCTTTAGCCTTCTCATCAAAGATAGGTTTTTCAACTTGCTCAACTTCTTGAACTATCTCCTTCAGAACTATCTCTTCTACGTTCTCTTTAACAACTTCATCTTTAATAGTTTCATCTTTGATAACTTCTTTTTTAACTATCTCTTTGTTTATAGTTTTTGGTTTCTTTTTTGGTTTTTCTATAACTTTTTCTTTTTTTACTACTTCTTCTTTAATCACTTCTTTTTTTATTGGAGCTGGATTTATCTTAAAAACTAAGGTTTTTTCTTTTTCTATAACCTTACGTTGCACTTCATTAGAGAGAGTAATATAGTTGTAACCTTGTAAAAGAGCATATAGTGCACTTGTTACAACAAGCGCGCTAATCAATAATAAAAACTTATGCTCTTTAGAAGTCTTTTTTGCTTTAAGTGATAAATACATTTTGCAATCTTAGATAAGAAAAACTTAAATCTTGATTAAACCAATAATCATTATCGTAATCTTTAATTTAGGTAATATTAAATATAATCTATCTTGACTAATGTCAATGATAATTAATATCAATAACGATACTATATCAGTCAACCTTATACCTGAAGGAAATTTTATGAAAAATCACATATATGCATTACTGGCTTTTTTACTACTAACGGTCAATACACTAGATGCGCAAGAAAGACTTGAGAAGATAGTAATAGCTGGACCTTTCGCTTCAGTTTCACATCCGCTGCTTCACATGATAGAAACACAGGCACTAAAAGATGTTGCAAAAAAAGTAGAGTTTAGACTGTGGAAAAATCCAGATGAACTTCGCGCTATTGTAATTAAAGGAGATGTTGATTTTGTTGCAGTTCCTACAAATACAGCGGCAATCCTTAACAACAAAGGAGTAGATATAAGACTCCTAAATGTCTCTGTTTGGGGAATTTTAGGGATGATTAGCCGTGATAATACTCTAAAGACTCTAAAAGACTTTAAAGGCAAAAAGATAGCAGTTCCATTTCGTGCAGATATGCCTGACATTGTATTTGTGCAACTTCTAAAAAAACAAGGGCTTGATCCAAAAAAAGATTTTGAGCTTGTTTATGTTGCAAACCCTATAGATGCTATGCAGATGCTTATAATGAGACGCATCGACCACTCACTTTTAGCTGAGCCTGCAATCTCAGTAGCACTTAGAAAAACTGACTCTTTTCCTATCAAACTAATAGCGCCTGATTTGTATAGAAGTGTTGACTTGCAAGAAGAGTGGGCTAGAGTTTTTAACACAGATAGAGATATTCCACAAGCTGGGATGGCAGTTTTGGGTCGCATGAAAGACAAAAAAGTGATATCTCGTTTTTTAGAAGAGTATGATAACTCACTAAAATGGTATATGTCTCACCCGCAAGAAGCTGGAGTGATGGTAGCAAAAGAGATAGACCTCTTAACTAAAGATGGAGTAGCAGACTCCATAGCTCATGTAAACCTAAAGAGCAAACGAGCTGTGGATGTAAGAGAAAAAATAGAGTTTTTCTTTGATGTTTTAAAGGAAGAAGACCCTAAAATAATAGGTGGTAAACTTCCACAAGATAGCTTTTACTATAAAGAGGATTAGATGAAATTTGCACTAAAGATACTAAAAGATTTTCCCGCTTACCTTTGGAGCGGTTGGGGTGCGATAGCATCTATACTTCTTTTTATCGCTCTATGGGATATGGGAAATCAAATCTATGGTAACTTAGTTCTACCATCACCGCTAGAGACATTTTCTACTTTAGCTGCAATGCTAGGAGATGAGAGTGTAATCGCTGAGATAAAGACAACTCTTTACCGTGCATCTATCGGTTTTGGTATATCTTTAGTGGTTGGAACTACTTTTGGACTTTTAGCTGGTTTTTTTGCTACTGCTTCTATTATGAGCCGCCCGATTGTAACTATACTTGTGGGAATGCCACCAATCGCGTGGATTGTTCTAGCTATGATTTGGTTTGGAATGGGAGATGAGACTGTTATCTTTACAGTTATAGTCGCTTCATTTCCTATCATCTTTGTAGGTTCATTACAAGGTACTCGCACACTTGATGGTGACTTAAAAGAGATGGCTGAGAGCTTTAAACTTCCGTGGCATATGAAGTTTTTCGATGTTTACTTTCCGCATATATTTTCTTATGTATTTCCAGCTTGGGTTAGTGGGCTTGGTATGGCTTGGAAGATAGTTGTGATGGCGGAACTCCTAGCTACAAGTGATGGCATAGGAGCTTCACTTGCAGTTGCAAGAAGCCAGTTAGACACACCAACAGCTTTAGCTTTAGTAGTTATCATGATAAGTTCGCTTATGTTTGTTGAGTACATCATCTTAGAGCCGATTAAAAGAGAGGTTGAGTTATGGAGAAGTTAGAAGTAAAGAGTTTAAATCATCACTTTGGTTTTACAGAGATACTTCGTGATATAAACTTTACACTAAACAAAGGTCAGGTTCTTTCAGTTGTAGGTCCTAGTGGTGGAGGAAAAACTACGCTTTTACACCTTTGTGCTGGACTTTTGGATGTAGAAGAGGGAAGTGCGACTAACACATTTACAAGTAGCTCTTTTGCTTTTCAAGATGCAAGACTGCTTCCATGGAAAAATGTTATAGACAACATCGCTCTAGGACTTTTGGCTAGTGGAGAGAAAAAAAGCGTAGCAATCGAGAAATCAAAAAAGATAGCTTTAGAGTTTGGACTTGAAGAGGATGATTTTGATAAGTTTCCAAAGGATTTAAGTGGAGGAATGAGACAAAGAGTTAGTTTTGCTAGAGCACTAGTCGTAAAACCTTCACTTTTGTTTCTTGATGAGCCTTTCTCAGCTCTGGATATTGGGCTTAAAAAAGAGCTACAAAGTATCTTGATTGATATGATAAGTAAAAAAGAGATAAGCATACTCTTTATCACACATGACCTGATGGAAGCCATCAGACTAAGCGATGAGATACTTCTACTAAAAGCAGATCCAGGTCACATAGTAAAAAAGTTCTCATATGAGTTACCGCAAAAACAAAGAGATGATGAGTATGTTTACGCACAGAGTGCAAAGATACTTCAAGATAGAGAGATTATAACGACTTTTGAACTGGAGATAAAATGATAATTATAAATCTCGCCGTAGGCGTAGCTTTTCTAAAGAAAGACAAGTCTTTTGTGAGAGGAATTTCTGGTGGACTCTGTTCACAAGAAAGGAGACCATAATGGAACAAGAGAAATTACGAGCAACAAATCACTACCTATACTATCCAGATGAAAAAGATATTCCCCCATATCTAGCTTACGGGTTTAGACCTGTGTTTTTACTTTTAGCTCCATATATGATTATCACTATGGTTTTATGGGGATTAGTTTGGGCTGGCATCTTAAGCATCCCTTTTATGAATGATACTCTTACATGGCATGTGTTTGAGATGATATTTGGTATCCTCACAGCTGGTGCTTTGGCATTTTTGACCACGGGAATCCCTGAACTTTTCCCAGGAATGGTTCCTTTTGTGGGAAAGAGACTAAAGTACATCATCATACTTTGGGTGGCTGGTAGAGTTGGCTTTTGGTTTATCGACTATTTAGGTGTCTATATAGTTGCAGCGCTAAACTTAGCAATGCTTTTGTGGCTAATCTGGTATGCAAAAGATGCAGTGCTTGACAAGCTTCAAAGGCACGCATCTCTTGGTTATTCACTAGTTTCAATTTTTATCATACAAGCGTGGTTCTTCGCATCTCAAGCAGGACTTGCATCTACTGATGGAATGACTATCCTAAAAGTGGCACTAGGTGCTATTGTGGTACTTATACTACTAGCTCTTAGACGAGTAAATATGGAAGCGGTAAATGAACTTATGGAAGACAAGGGCATAGATGATATCTATGTCTCACGCCCACCAAAGACAAATCTAGCAGTTTTTGCAGTTATCCTCTTTACTATAGTTGAGTTTTTATATCCACAAAACTCAGCTCTTGGATGGTTAGGACTAGCAACTGGTGCGGCTATTTTAGCCATCACGGGTGACTATATCCTAAAAGATGAGTTTATACTAAACCAACCATTTGTGCTCTACCTTGCATCTATTCTTGTGATGCTATCCGCTGGTTATGCTCTTATGGGCTGGGCTTTACTAGGTGAGAGAGTAGGCGATATAAACCACTTTAGACACTTTATCACAAGTGGCGGAGTAGGGCTTGCTTATATGGTTGTTATGATAATCATAGGCTGGATTCACACAGGCAGACATTTAACATCAAATATCTACACGCATCTGATGATAGGACTTATGATACTAGCAACGCTTATGAGAAGTTTGATACCGTTTTTTGAGGAGTATATGAGTGAGTTATATCTATACTCATCCATCATCTGGAGCATCCCTTTTATGCTCTATATAAAAGTCTTTTATTCGTTTTTGATGAATCCTAGAGCAGATGGAATTAAGGGTTAAAATTTAAACTATCTAACTGCGCCTCAAAAGAGGTGCAACTAGACACGGTAGAGCAAGTTTTAGTCTTTTGAAAAATAATCTAATATTTTGTCATTTGGAGTATTGGCCAAATTTAATTTAAGATTTATTTTCATATTTTTTATATCTTTTTTATCAAGCAATTCAATAACTTGTTTATTAATGGCTTCTGGTGCAGAAAAACACCATGATTCATGTTCATATTTGCTTAAAACTTCAGAAATTTTATCTGAAATGTCTTTAATTCTACGACGCTCTTCTTCAAGCATGATATTTTGATTTTCATTAGAGCCACTACTTTGAGCACTTGTGAAATTACCTTTTCTATCTGAATACTTTTCATCAGCCTTTAGATGTAAATCAAGGTCTTCGCTACTCTTGATTATCTCAACAGACTTTCTTTTTAAAGCATCTTGTTCAACCCTAAATAGTTTGAAATGTTGTAAATCAACAACTATAATTAAATTTGATTTCATGATAACTCCTTTTGAATTGGAAATTTATATTTTTTATTAAAACTAATAATATCTCCAACTGATTAATTATATCAAAAATTGTTTAATCCATCCAATAAGAAATATTAGCGATATTTATCAACTCTCAGACCTTTTTATACTATCCTTAAACCCCCAAGTTCGCCTTGCATCTACTACTTCAGAGTGGCTCATATCTACTATCATAAGCTCTTCTTTATTCCCTAGATGCTCTAGGAGTTCGCCGTTTGGAGAGGCTAGGAGTGAGTCGCCGTAAAACTTCCACTTAAAATCTTTGTCTATGTATTCGCCTATTCTATTTGCTCGCAGTATGTAGAAGTTATGAGTAAAGGCACGGGAGAGAATTAGGGCTTTCCATCTCCCAAATGACTCAAATGTGGATACACTAGGAAGTAAAAGGCAGTCTATATTTTTACCAAAGAGCTGAGAAAACATCTCATCAAAGTGAATCTCAAAACCATTCATGATAGCAAACTTAAATCCATCTACTTTAAAGACTAGAGGTGACTTTAGCGCTACTTTAGTGTTTGCAAAAAACTTTTCTTCATTCCAATGAGGGTAGTTTATAAGAAGTTGTTGCTCATAGTAAGAAGTAGAGGAGGGTGCAAACTTTGCCACACACTTAAAAATCTCGCCTTTTCTTACAATGATAAGTGGTGCTACTATTGTCATATTGTAAGTACTTGAGAGCTCTTTTAGAACTTTACTTTGATGTTTTTCTTGCTCTTTTATCATAGATGCACTCAAAGATTCTAGTTCTTTAAAAAAAGGATTTAGTACATATTCGCCCAAAAGAAGGACTTTTACACCTTTGTTGTGTGCTATGCGTATATAGTTATAGAGCTTTGTACTACTCATACCTTGTGCATTTAGTTGTAGAACAGCAGCTCTCATTTTTACTCTTAACTAGCTTTTATCGTGTTTATCTTAAGCACTGCTTCTTCTAAAATTTTTTGAGCATCTAGCAGCTCTTTTGTGCCTTTTTCATAAGCTTTTACGCTCTCTTCTAGGGTGATTTCAGGTTTCATAAGAGTCTCAAGAGTCTCTTTGGCATTTTGCAGTTTTGTCTCAAAATCGTTACTCATCTAGGGCTTCCTTTATATAGTCTTCAAATTTATCTAACTCCACAAGAAACGCATCATGGCCATAGTCACTATCTATATCTATATAGCTATGGTTTGTATTTCCAATAGATTTCAGTGTGTCTGCAATATATTTCATCTCTGTGTTTTTAAATAAGATATCGTTTTTAAAACTAATAAGATGGATCTTTGCAGATACCTTTTGAAGTGCTTCTTCAAAAGAGTCAAAACCACGAGAGAGATCAAAAATATTGATTGCTTTTGTGATATATAGGTATGAAAGCGGATCAAACCATTTAGTAAAGTTGTAGCCATTATACTCTAAGTATGACTCAACTTGAAACTTACCAAACAGCTCGTAAAGACCATCAGTTCTTTTGTATTCACGGTTAAATTTTCTAGCCATTGATTCATGCGATAAAAAACTAATATGCCCAGCCATACGGCCAACCGCCATACCAGATAGACCTTTTTCTTTTATAAGGGCACTATCATAATAACCTTGCTTGAAGTCTGGGTCTTTTAGGATTGCCTCTTGAGCTATTTTGTTAAAAGCTATAGCCCAAGGTTGGGTTGCATGAGTAGATGCTAAAGAGATGATTTTATCTGTAAAGTTTGGAAAATGAACCCCAAACTGAAGAGCTTGCATCCCTCCCATAGAACCACCAATAATAGCGTGAACTTTGTGGATATTTAACCTATCAAATAGAATTCGCTGAGCTTTTACCATATCTTTTATAGTTATGACTGGAAACTTGTATCTGTAGTGCTCAAGATGCGGATGTTGCAAGCTCATAGGGCCAGTTGAACCAAAACAACTCCCTATAACATTTGAGCAGATTACAAAATACTTATCAGTATCAATCCCTTTACCAGGACCAATAAGTCCATCCCACCAACCAGGTTTGTTTTCACCCTCATAAAGCCCAGCACAGTGATGCGAACCTGTTAGTGCATGACAAACTACTATAACATTACTTTTGTCATCATTTAACTCGCCATAGGTCTCATAAGCAATGTCGTAAGGTTCTAAGATGCGACCGCTTTCTAAGTAAAGGGGGTTTGTGAAGTGTTCAATATGTGTTTTGAGGTTTAAGGACAAGTTTGTATCTCTTTATAAAATAGTTGTACAATTTTAGCGAAAAGGACTTAATACAAATTTTAGTGAGGCTAAAGTTTAAAACATTAGAAGCTTTTAGGCTTCTAATGCTTGTTTTATATCTGCAATAAGGTCATTTATGGATTCTAATCCACAAGAAATTCTAATGAGTCCTTGAGGAACTCCACAGGCAATAAGTTCTTTTTCTTTGAGTTGCTGATGGGTCGTGGATGCTGGGTGTGTTATGATTGATTTTGAATCACCAATATTAACTACTAAAGAGTAGAGTTTTGTCGCATCTACAACTTTTTCTGCTTCCTCATATGAAGAGACTTCAAAGCTAAGAAGTCCACTACTAGCTCCACCATCAAAGTATTTTTGAGCGTTTTTATAGTTTGAGTTGCTCTTTAATCCTGGATAGTTTACTTTTTTAACTTTTGGATGTGACTCTAAAAACTGGGCAAGAGCGAGAGCATTTTTAGAGTGTTCTTGCATACGAAGAGATAGATGCTCTAGCCCTTGTATAAAAAGCCATGAGTTAAAAGGAGATGGAACCGCTCCTAAATCACGCAAAAGTGAGAGCCTAGCTCTAAGACTATATGGAGGAAGTGGAACTTCTGTATAGATTAGGCCATGGTAAGACTCATCTGGCTCATTAAAGTGAGCATATCTAGGATTGCCTTTTAATTTTTCTGTGAGATTGTGTCTCTCAACCATGATGCCGCCTAGTGCTAAACCTTGACCTGTAGTGTATTTTGATGTGCTGTGAACTACTATATCTGCGCCAAACTCAAATGGACGACATAGTATAGGTGTTGCAACTGTGTTATCAACTACACTTAAAATCCCATGCTTATTTGCAACAGCAGTTATAGCTTCAATGTCTGCTACATCAATACTTGGGTTTGTAAGAGATTCAAAAAAGATGATTTTTGTTTTTGCATCTATGAGGTTTTCAAGAGTCTCAGGCTTATGTACATCAAAAAATCTAGTCTCGATGCCCATTCTTTTTAGTGTATAAGTAGTCTGAGTCAGAGTCCCGCCATAGAGTTGATTTGCACAAATAATGTTATCTCCAGCTTCTGCCGCGTTAATGATGGCGTAAAATATAGCGCTCATTCCACTAGCCGTTGCAATAGATGCCGCTCCGCCTTCAACTTCAGCAAATCTTTTTTCAAAAACATCTGTAGTAGGGTTGTTAAGTCTTGTGTAGATATTTCCAAGCTCTTTTAGTGAAAACAAGTTTGCAGCATGCTCTATGCTGTTAAACTCATAAGCAGTTGTTTGGTAGATTGGAACTGCCATAGTTCTTTGAGAGTCTTTTTCATAACCAACATGAATAGCTTTTGTTTGTAAGTCCATAATATCTCCGATTAGTATGTTTAAAATATTGGGGTAATTTTAGCAGATATAACTTAATCTATATAAAAATATCTAATAATAAAACCCTCAATCAAGCTTATAACAGGGGAAGTTGTTAAATATTTTCAGTGTCATAAATAACTACAGTTGAGGCTAAAAGATCGTGAAGAGATCTTTTATCTCCTCTAAAGGCAACCATGAAAAATCCCATAAGTAGGATAAGTGTAGATGCAATGTAGCCCAAAGAGCGGGTGATGGCTTGTTTGTTGTCTATATCTTTTAGAGTTGTGGCATCAACAATTTTGATATTTACAAACTTTTTACCAGGAGTAGCACCTCGCCATCTTCTCCAAAAAAGCATAGTAACAAGCAAAACACTAACTTCAAAAAGTAGCTCCCACTTTAGTGAAGTTTGGGGTTGAGATGCAAGTGCTTTTTGTGCATTTCCACTCATAGCATAAGCTATGTTTTGTTGATATTGTGAAAAGTCAAACCAGTTGCCATCACTCAAAAAGTATATAACAACTCCAACAGGCAGAGCTAAAAAAAGAGTATCTAAAAAAGAAGCAAAAAAGCGAATCCAAAAACCAGCGTATCTTACTTCATCCACAACTTATTCCTTTGGAAGTGATATTTTTAGGAACGCTCAGCCGAAGCTAAAGCGTCGGTTCCGAAAACTTAATAAATTTTAAAGCAATACATCTCTTGCGGAAACGAGGTTTCAACCTCGTAGATAAAACCACACATCTTTTTTGGAAACGAGGTTTCAACCTCACACATCTCTTGCGGAAACGAGGTTTCAACCTCGTAGATATGTCTTAAAAGACACTTTAGTTTTAAAGCCCCACAGCGCGAAGCTAAAGCATCACTTCCAAAAGCCATTGCTTAGTACTCCTAAAAGCATCGCTTCCAAAAACCTTGTAAACCTAAAAGCCACACATCTCTTGCGGAAACGAGGTTTCAACCTCGTAGATATGTCTTAAAAGACACTTTAGTTTTAAAGCCCCACAGCGCGAAGCTAAAGCATCGCTTCCAAAAGCCATTGCTTAGTACTCCTAAAAGCATCGCTTCCTAGA
>JAVEST010000177.1:0-2891 GCA_034006465.1 Sulfurimonas sp.
TTGACCGCTTAAAAGTCTACCATGAGCAAACAGAGCCACTTATAGGTTACTACAAAGAGCAAGCTTCTAAGAATGATTCATTAAAATATATCACAGTAGATGGAACAGCTGATATAGCAGATGTTGAAGCATCTATAGTTTCACAACTAGGGTAAAGGAATTTTAGAGTTTCAAAGCCACACAGTGCGAAGCTCATCGTGGAGAATGCCATTGGTTAGCATTCCTAAAAGCATCGCTTCCGAAAACCTTGCGAACTTCAAAGCCACACATCTCTTTCGGAAGCGAGGTTTTAACCTCGTAGATAGGGTTTATAACTTGTACACTAATTTTAAAGACTAAAGTGCGAAGCTGAAGCATCGCCTCCGAAAAAGTCATTGAAACTTTTAAGTCACACAGTGCGAAGCTGAAGCATCGCCTCCGAAAACCTTGCGAACTTCAAAGCCACACATCTCTTTCGGAAGCGAGGTTTTAACCTCGTAGAAAAGCTTGGTTAGCATTCCTAAAAGCACCGCCTCCGAAAAAGCCATTGAAACTTTTAAGTCACACAGTGCGAAGCTCATCGTGGAGAATGCCATTGGTTAGCATTCCTAAAAGCATCGCCTCCGAAAACCTTGCAAACTTTAAAGCCTCACAGTGCGAAGCTAAAGCATCGCTTCCGAAAACCTTGCAAACTTTTAAGTCACACAGTGCGAAGCTGAAGCACCGCCTCCGAAAAAGCCATTGAAACTTTTAAGTCACACAGTGCGAAGCTCATCGTGGAGAATGCCATTGGTTAGCATTCCTAAAAGCATCGCCTCCGAAAACCTTGCAAACTTTAAAGCCTCACAGTGCGAAGCTAAAGCATCGCTTCCGAAAACCTTGCAAACTTTAAAGTCTTGCATCTCTTCTAGGAAGCGAGGTTTTAACCTCGTAGAAAAGCTTTGGTTAGCATTCCTAAAAGCATCGCCTCCGAAAAAGCCATTGAAACTTTTAAGTCACACAGTGCGAAGCTGAAGCATCGCTTCCGAAAAAGTCATTGAAACTTTTAAGTCACACAGTGCGAAGCTGAAGCACCGCCTCCGAAAAAGTCATTGAAACTTTAAAGCCTCAAAGTGCGAAGCTGAAGCATCGCTTCCCAAAGCCTTGCGAACTTTGAAGCTCCACATCTCTTTTGGAAGCGAGGTTTTAACCTCGTACTTACTTCTTTAAAATAATAGTAGTTGACTTTGCAAAGTCAAAGTACTTCTTTGCAACTTCTAAAACCTCTTTTGAAGTTACTTTGTTTATATTTTCTTCGTAAGTTAGAAGCGGAGTTAAATCCCCACGAACCAAATAACTACCAAAAAGATTTGCAACAGATGATGAACTCTCAAGCGAGTAGATAAAGTCTGCTTTTGTGTTAATCTTAACTTTTTCAAGCTCAGCTTTAGTTACTTCTGAGTTTTTCATAAGCTCTATTTGCTCTACTAAAATCTTCTCAACTTCTTCTGCTTTTACACCAGGGTTGCAAGATGCTAAAAATATAAAAAGGCCTGGGTCGATATTTTCCATATTGTAAGCATAGACTTGGTTTACAAGTTGAGTTTTATCAACTAACTCTTTGTAGAGTCTTGAACTTTTTCCAGAGTAGAGTATCTCAGAGATAACACTAAGTGTAACTTGGTCCTTACTTTTAAAGTCTGGGATATGAAACGCTATAGCTAAGAGTTCAACTTCACTCTCTTTATGTATAGTGACTCTTTTTGCTCCATCTTGAGGTGGTTCTACAAACTTAAACTCAGGCAGTTTTGAGCCGTTTTTTATGTGAGAAAACTCAGCTTCTGCTTGTTTGAAAACCTCTTTTGCATCTACATCACCTGTTACCATTAAGATAGCATTGTTTGGTTGGTAGTAGGTTTTGTGAAAATCTTTTATATCTTCTATGGTCCATGTTTGTATATCATTCATAAAGCCTATCGGAGTCCAGTGGTATGGATGATAAACATAAGCGTTGTTAAAGAGCGAGAAGTATAAGTAACCAAGTGGAGAGTTTTCAGTTCTCCAACGTCTCTCTTCAGCTACAACATCACGCTCAGGCTGAAACTCTTCATCTTTGAGGTTTAGATTTTGCATAAGTTCAGCATAAAGTTTTAAGGATTTGCTGAGATTATTTGTACTTGATTTTATGTAGTAGTGAGTGTAATCAAAACTTGTTGATGCGTTATTTACTCCGCCGATGCTCTTAACTTCTTTGTCAAATTCGCCAGATTTTAGGTTTTTTGTAGATTTGAAATTCATATGCTCTAGCATGTGAGCGATGCCAGTTTTACCCATGATCTCATTTCTACTTCCAACCTTGTAAAAGATGTCTGTAGAGATTACATTTGTGGAATTTTCTAGTGGGATTACAACTATTTGTAGTCCATTTTTTAGTGTTTTTGTTTCATAATGTGGTAGTGATGATGCCATTAATGTCCCTAAAGTTAGTAAGGTTGCTAAGAATATTTTCATCTTCTATCAGCACCTATAGCTTCTGTGATATTTGTATATCCATCAGCTTTTATAAGCTCAGCGAGCCCTCTATTTATGTTCATAACCAAATCTGGTCCGCTAAAGACTAGTGAGCTATATACTTGAACTAAAGATGCTCCAGCTTTTATGCGTCTGTAAGCTTCTTTGGCCGAGTCGATACCGCCAACTGAGATAAGTATAGTCTTGCCATAAAGCTCTTTTGCAATAGCCTCAAACATCTCAAAACTCTTCTCTTTTAAAACTGCTCCACTTAGTCCACCGATATCTTTTGGATTTGGCACAAGTGAGTAGTCTATAGTTGTGTTTGTAGCGATGATGCCATCAGCTCCTTTTTCAACTGCCAACTTTGTAAGTGCTACTGCATCTTCTTTTGTCATATCGGGTGCTATTTTAAGAAGTAT
>JAVEST010000103.1:0-6875 GCA_034006465.1 Sulfurimonas sp.
ACTTTTCTTTAAAGTTTAGTTCTTTTTGAAGTCTTAAAAAGGCTTTTTCAACATCTTTTTTACTTACACTCTCTTCTAAGTCTATATAGTAACTAAAAAAGAGCGTTTTACCTTTGTAGAGTTGCATTCTAAGGTAGCTTGATGGGAAATTTGAGAGAATTTTTTTATCTATATTTTGGTTTGAATTGCAAGTGATGGAGGACTTTAGTGAGACTTCAAGTAAAACATCACAACTCTCATCAAAGCTGTACAACTCTTCTAGTGTCTCTTTAACTTCTTTATCAAACACAACAAGCTTCATGCAAGTTATCTCTTCTTTTGCGATTTGCTCACTAAAGATGTTAACCATCGCATCATCGCTGCATCCTTGGAAAAAGAGAAGTAAAAGAAGAAGAAGAAAACTATGCGAGTGTTTCAATATCAACCAACTCCACACGAGAACAATCTTTTTTAAATAACTTTCTTGAGGTCGCATTTTCTTCAGCTAAAACTAAAATATCAGCAAAATCATCTTTTAAAACTTCAAAACTATATAACTCTTTAGCGGTCTCAACTACAAGAGTAGCATCTTTGTCTTCTGTTACTAGCTCAATATTTCTCAAGCCTTTTGCAAACTCACTTTTTATCGCTTTAGATATTTTTTCATTTAAAAGTAGTTCTTGAAGTTTTATGCTTGTGTTTAGATCTGATTCGCATAAAATCCTATACGTTACAACTATGTTCCCTTCCATAACTGGCTCCTTATATATTTTTATCTTTTTTTAAAGATAAGTAGAGTTTTGTCTTTTGTGTCATAGAGTGAAAATGTTTGTTTATCTATAAGCTTTAAGCCATTTAAATTTTGAAATGTTTTTATCTTGTGAAAGTACTGAACTATTGTGTCTTGGTGTTTTATATATTTATCATTTAGTTTTTCTTCATTCTCTTTAAGAAAAAGAGTAAATTTTGTATGTAGTTCATCATCCCTAAACTCTGCATCTACTACTAAAAACTCTTTCTCATTCTCAGCACTCATAGTTCCCTCAGCCACATCGCTAAAGCCGTAAAGTGTGTTGATATCAGCTATAAAGATGCCATCGTCATTGAGTCTTAGTGAGACTGCTTCTAAAAATGCTATAAGTTCATCTTGGTTTAAAAAGTTTAAAACGTCAAAGATAGCTACTATGGCATCATAACTTCCCTCTGCTTGACTTATGTCGATATGCTGTGCATCTAAAGAGTCACTTTTACACTCCTCAACCATCACAGAACTTAAATCTATCCCTTTACAAGAGATTCCATCACTTATCATTCTCTTCATAAAACCGCCACGACCACAACCAACATCTAAAAGTGTTTTGATTTTGTAGGAGTCTAACTCCGAGCGGTAGAGGTCGTAAAGTGCTTCTGTAGCTTCTTCTATGCCTAAAAGATGTTCTGCTCTTGCGTAGAGGTCTAGGTTTGTCATATTAGTTTTCTGCTTTTATGATTTTGTTAATCTTCTCATAGATGCTTAAAACTTCATCTTTTTTGGAGATATATGAGTTTTTATTTGCTATAAGATAAGTAGAAGATGTCATGATGTCTTTAACTACTTCTAAGCCATTTTGCTTCATCGTAGCACCAGTTTCAACCACATCAACGATCATATCAGCAAGTCCGATGATAGGAGCAAGTTCTATAGAGCCATAAAGTTTTATGATATCAACTGAGACTGCACGCTCTTCAAAGTAGCGTTTTGTGATGTTTACCATCTTAGATGCTACTTTGATATCTGGCTTATCAAGGTCGAGTTTTTCGCCCTTTTTCATCCCGATAGATACTTTACAGATCCCTCGTTTTAAGTCAAGCAGGCGAATAACATCAAGTCCTTGCTCTTCAAGCGTGTCAAGGCCGACCACACCAATATCTGCTGCTTGATGGTAAACATAGGTAGCTACATCTTGGTTTCTAACGAGTAAAAAACGAAAATCAGGAGTATCTAAGATGAGTTTTCTATCATCAAACTTGAAACTCTCACCAAAAATAGTCTCAAATATCTCTAAAGTCTCTTTAGCGATACGACCCTTTGGAAGTGCGACTTTAAGCATTATCTGCCTTTATATATATAGTTAATTTTTCGCATTTTACCTAAATGTAGCTCAAAGTTTTATAAGCTGTGCTATAATTATCCAAATTTCAAACTAGGAAGAAGTGTGAAGACTCTTATAAACTCTAAACCTTGTCATTGCAACTGTTTCTTCAAGATAAAAACTAGATTGATACTTTTGTTTAATGTTTTTATCCCTAGATGCAAGTACTACACGCCGTGTTTTGCATTTCGCAGATCTGGCATACATCCTCCTCTTTAATATCCTTTAAACTTCATCACAAATATAAAAATAACAAATATATCAAAGGATATTCTAATGCAAAAAAATTACATAGTAGGTTTTCCAAGGATTGGAGAACAAAGAGAGCTAAAAAGAGTTTTAGAGAGTTTTTGGGCAAAAAATTGCTCATTTAAAGATGTGCAAAAAGTTGCATCTGAGCTAAAGAAAAGACACTGGGACTACCAAAAAGACGCAGGTATTGACTTTATAAGTTCAAATGACTTTTCACTCTATGACAACATGTTAGATACGGCTTTTATGTTAGGTGCCATCCCTAAAAGATTTCGTGAGTTAAAAGGCGAAGAGCTTTATTTTGCAATGGCAAGAGGCACAAAGAGTTGTGTAGCTATGGAGATGACAAAGTGGTTTAACACAAACTACCACTATATAGTCCCTGAACTCTCAAGCGATGATGAGTATAAACTTGATGCTTCAAAGATTGTAGATGAGTACAAACAAGCAAAAGATCTAGGCATCAAAACAAAGATAAATATCATAGGACCGATCACATTTTTAGGGCTCTCAAAAAGAGTAGATGCTAAAGATAGCTACGAGTTTTTAAGCAAAATTCTTCCTGTTTATAAAGAACTTTTGCAAGTGATATCAAAGCTTGATGAGAATATCACTCTACAGATTGATGAGCCTATCTTTGCAAAAGATAACGATATAAAAGTATTAAGCCTTATAAAACCAACTTATGACGCACTTGCAAATGTTAGTACAAACATAAACATAGTAGTTACAACTTATTTTGAGCACTCAAATGAGGCGACTAAAGTTCTTGTAAATACTCCTATCTGGGGGATTGGTCTTGACTTTTTGTATGGAGATGCAAATTTAGAGTTATTAAAGCTAATAGATAAGAGTTCAAAAAAACTTATCGCTGGAGTGGTTGATGGTAGAAACATCTGGAAAAGTGACATAGTAAAAACGAACGATTTACTTCATAAAATATCAAAAGAAGTATCAAAAGAAAACATCATTATAAGCACTTCTTGCAGTCTTTTACACACTCCTTTTACACTAGAGTATGAAGAAAAACTAGATGCAAAGATAAAAAACTGGCTTAGTTTTGCAAAAGAGAAACTGGATGAACTCTCTCTTATATCAAAACTTTTTTTTGACTCTAAAGAGGGTTTAAATAGACAAGAGCTAATACTTTTAGATGCAAACATAAAAGCAAATGAAGATAGAAAAACTTCACCTATTATTCACGATGAAGTAGTTGCAAAAAGAGTCTCAAACATAAAAAAACTTCAAAGAGATGGCAGTTATGAGAAGAGAATAAAGCTCCAAAAAGAGCTTTTAGGCTACAAAGATCTTGCCATTACAACTATTGGCTCATTCCCACAAACTACAGAGTTAAGAGAAGCAAGAGCCAAGTTTAAAAAAGGCACTATCTCAAAAGATGCTTATGAAAATGTTATGAAAGCCTACATAGATGAGTGCATAACTTTTCAAGAAGAGTGTGGCATCGAGGTTTTAGTTCATGGCGAACCTGAGAGAAACGATATGGTTGAGTATTTTGGAGAGCAGTTAAAAGGTTATGGTTTTTCTCAAAATGGTTGGGTTCAAAGCTACGGCAGCAGATGTGTAAAACCGCCTTTTATCTATGGCGATATAAGCAGACCTAAACCTATGACTGTTGATTGGATAACTTATGCTCAAAGTAAAACCTACAAGATAATGAAAGGGATGCTAACTGGCCCTGTCACAATCTTAAACTGGTCATTTGTTAGAGATGATAAGCCAAGAGATGAAGTCTCAAAGCAGATTGCAGTAGCTCTTTGTGATGAGATAGATGACTTGCAAAAAGCTGGCATAAAAATCATCCAAGTTGATGAAGCGGCTTTTAAAGAGGGTTATCCTCTAAGAGAAAAAAAGATAAAAATCTATGAAGAGTGGGCGGTGAGAGACTTTAAAATAGCGGTGAGTTCAGCTAAAGAAGAGACACAAATCCACACTCATATGTGTTATAGCGAGTTTAACGATATCATTAAAACCATAGAAGCCATGGATGCAGATGTTATCTCCATAGAGACTGCTAGAAGTGGAAATGAGCTGCTAAAGATTTTTAAAGAGTTTGGTTACAAGCAAGAAGTTGGCCCTGGTGTTTATGATATACATAGCCCAAGAGTGCCAAGCGTAGAAGAGATTGTAAAGCAGATAAAACTGCTTCTTGAAGTCCTGCCTAAAGAGCAACTTTGGATAAATCCAGATTGTGGTTTAAAAACTAGAAAGTACGAAGAGGTAAAACCAAGTCTTATAAACATGGTAAAAGCTGTTCATCTAGTAAGAGATGAGCTTAAGTTCTAAAGAGACTGTTCTAATAAATCCTAGAGACTGTAAAAAAATTTCAGTCTCAGGATATGATAAAACTTTAAATATATCACTATTTTTATATTTTTACTTTGTTTTAACTCTAGTTAAATTATAATTTATTATAATTTTTAAAAGGTAAGATTATGATAAAAAATATTTTAGTGCTTGTTTTATTGCTGGTTTTTACGGCATGTGATGAAAAACCTGTAAAGCCAAATCTTGATGGAAAAAAGCTCTTAGAGTCAAAGTGTGCATCTTGTCATAACACAAATATGCCACCTCTCATCTCAGATGATGAACTAGCACCACCTATCATGGCAGTCTCTTTTCATGTGCATAATTTTGTTACGCCCTCAGATGAGAGTCAAAGAACTTCTAAAGCTATAGAGTTTGTTAGTGACTATGTTTTCAATCCCTCCCTAGAGAAATCTTTTTGCGATAAAGAGAGTCTCAAAAGATATGGGCTGATGCCATCTCAAAAAGAAAAACTAACAAAAGATGAAGCAAAAGCTATAGCTTCTTATATGTTTAAACACTACACTCAAGAAAATCTCTCAAGCATCCAAAAAAAGCAGGCAGTCTATGATGCACTTAGTGATGGGCAGAAGATAGCCATTAAAAATAGATGTCTGGGATGTCATGGTGTTGAGAGTAAAAAAGTTGGTCCAGCATTTACAGATATAGCCAAAAAATTCACAGATAATAAAGAAGCGATGATAAAAAGCATCAGATCTGGAAGCAAGGGAGTTTGGTCAAATGGTGCTGTTATGCCCCCATTTGAGCAGTTAGACGATAAAGAGTTAGAGATACTCTCTGAGTGGATTTTAGAAACTTCTTCTCTTTTAGATTCCAAAATACCATGATGCTATAGAGAAGTAGATTATAACACCGCTAATATCGGCTATAGACGTGATAAGTGGAGCACTCGCTGTTGCTGGGTCTAGTTTTAACTTTGTAAAAACAAATGGCAGAAGTAAACCTATAAGGCTTCCTACTAAAACCACTATAACCATAGTTGTACAGACTACAACCACAATCTCAGGAGCTCTGAAACTTGCGACTAAACCTACAGCTAACGCCATTGTGCCCCCAAGTAAGAGTGCCACGCCTATCTCTTTTGCTATAAGTTTGTACCAGTCAGTTAGTTTGACATCTCCAATGGCTAAAGAACGAATCATAAGCGTCGCTGATTGTGAGCCTGCATTTCCCCCACTATCTATTAGAAGTGGTAAAAAGAAAACCAAAGCTACCATCGATTCTATTAGAGTTTCAAAATTAGCAAGTGCGGCACCTGAGAAAATATTCATAAAAACAAGTGCCACAAGCCAAACTATACGCTTTTTATAAAGGTTAAACACACGCTCTTTGAGTGGATTGCTGATGGCTTCTGAGAAAGAACCAAACTTATGGAAGTCTTCGGTTGACTCCTCTTCTGCGACGTCCATAATATCATCAATAGAAACGATTCCTAAGAGGACACCATCTTTTCTCAAAACTGGAAGTGCAACTCTGTCATAGTCTTGAAAGGTTGCAATAGCCTTTTCTTGGTCATCCATTGCATTTAGGGCGATAAATCGATAATCAAGTAGCTCTGAGATTTTTTGCGTAGGCAGAGCAAGTATAAGCTCTTTAATACGCAAATCATCTAAGAGTTTTCGCTTTTTATCTACAACATATATAACATTTAGAGTCTCAGAATCTCTTCCATACTTTCTTATATGAGCAAAAGCCTCTTCAACTGTGTGTTCAGGTCTTATAGCAACATACTCTGGCGTCATTAGTCGCCCGATACTATCCTCTGGGTACTCAAGTAGTTTTATGGCGATAGACTGCTCTTTTGGAGAGAGCATCTGTATGAGTTTTTGTGCTATGTCCTCTGGAAGCTCTTCTAAAAACGCTGTTCTATCATCTGGATCCATATCGTTGAGTAAGTTAGAGAGTTTATGAGTGTTTTGCTCTAATTTTTTGATAATATCATACTGTTTATCGTAAGAAAGAAGAGCAAAAACCTCTTTTGCTTGCACTCTATTTAAGAGTCTAAAAAGGATTATATCACTGTCCCCTTGCTTACCCTCTATGAGGTTAGCAAGTCCAAATGAATCATGCTTTGCGAGCAAGCGTCTAAGCTTGTTGAAGTTTTTGTAGAACAAAAGTTCACGAATTTTTGTTTTAAAATGCTTCATAGTATCTCCCTTAAAAAGT
>JAVEST010000050.1:0-12323 GCA_034006465.1 Sulfurimonas sp.
CCAGGATAGATAAAACCACCTTCAAATATACCGTCTCTTTTTACATCAACAGTGATGGCACTTCCAGCATCTATGATGATGCCACTTTCTATGGCTTCAAGTGCCATCATCCTATCGACCCCCATAGTATCATAGTATTTTGCTTTATCTAAATGTGATTTTATATCTATCCAGTTTGGTAGATTTTTTAGACTCTCATCCACATCTTTGTTGACACAGATATAGTAAACATTATGTTTAACTTCACTTGCATCAAAGCTCTTTACATCTTTTTTAAAGCTCTCACTTTGGGATAAAAAATGGTATGAAGTGTTGCCTATGTCACATAAAAGCATCAGTAAATCTTCCAGCCCTTAGAGCCTAAGGCTTCTTTAGCTTTAGAGCAGAGTGGCGCATCTATAAAGAGTGTTTTATGCTTAAAATCATGTTCTAAATAGATAGAGAGTTTTTCAAAAATCTCTTCAAACTTATGTACATCACGCATAAACACCCTGCTCTTTTGGCTTATGGCGAAAATAGCCCAAAAATAACCTCTTATATCAGTAGCTTTATATATCTTTATCTTGTTTCTGATGCCAAGTTCTTTTGGGGAGATTTCTTGCATCTTTTTATAAATCTTACCCTTTAGTCTTAGGGCATCAACTAAGGTTTGCATATCTATGATTAGCCTTTTTTTAAGTAGTATTTTACCCAAAAATAGATTAAAACCTTATATCTACTAAAATGATAAGAGGCAGCATTATCTAAAAGGCTATTTCCTCATTTTAGTCTTAAATTTTTCATTCTTATATATAAGTCAATATACAAAAAAGAAATATATGTTATAATCTAAACTTAATCAATTTATAATAACAAATGAAGGAAATATGCTGATGAAAAAAACGCTTGGTGTGCTTATTTTAGCACTAGCTTTAAATGCTTCTGATATTGGCATCTCTAAAGCTCTAACACTAGATGAAGCCATAGAGATTTTAAAATCAAAGAACTTAGAGATAAAGAGTGCATCTCTTGAGGAAAACTCCGCAAAGATAGAGATTGATACTGCTAGTGGCAATCATTGGGGTAAGCTTGACTTTATACAAGATTTTGCAAGATCTAATGATGCTGGAAATGTATTTGGGTTTAAACTTACTTCAAGAGAGGCAGATTTTAATGACTTTGGATTTGATGAGTTTTTAGCTCAAATGGGTGGCTTGCCGGGCAATACAAACACTCTCTTATCTACACAACCAGACAACTTAAACTATCCAGATTCTAGGAACTTTTTTCAAAGTAAACTAAAGTATGAAGTGCCTCTCTTTACAGGGTTTCAGATATCTAGTTATGTTGAGATAATGAAATCTATGTCTAAGATGAAGAGTTTAGAAAAAGAGCAGGTTATAAATGAGCAAATCTACCAGTTAAGAAAGAGTTTTTATGACATGGCACTACTAAGAAGTTCATCTAAAAACCTAAATAAAATTCTCTCAAACATAGAAACACTAGAGAATATGACAGAGGAGATGATAGCTGTAGGTTATGCTAAAAAGGTAGATTTGCTCGAAGTCCAAGCTAAAAAAGGAAATGTAGAGAGACTTTTACTTCAAATGAAATCAAATCAAGAGCTACTCTGCCACTTTATAAGTTTTTTATTAAATGAAAAAGTAAAAGATATTACTACAACTATTTCAGATGTAGCTATGCCTGAGTTTAATGATAACGATATTTTAAATAACAACCTAGATATCAAAAGAGCAACGACAGGCTTAGAAATTCACAAAAGCATGCTAGATGTATCAAAATCTTCTTACTATCCAATGATTGGGGCTTTTGCAGAGGTATCAACTGCTGATGATACATTTTTAGGAGATGCAAACGACCATAAGGCTTATACTGTTGGAGCTAGACTTACTTGGAATATTTTTAACGGCGGTATAGATGGGGCAAAGATAGAAAAATCTCGCATCGACCAACTCAAAACTAAGACTCAAGTTGAACTTGCTAAAAAAGGCATCACACTAAAAGTAGATAAAATAAGAACAGAGATAGCTTCTTATAATCTAGAGATAAGTTCACTAAATAAAGAGCTATTACTTGCAAATGAGATATACAAAAACTACGAGGGTAGATATAGAGAAAAGCTTGTATCTATGAGTGATGTTATCATCAAGCAATCTGAGCAAATCCAAAAAATCTTAGAATTACAAATGGCAAAAAACAAAAGAAATGAGCGTATTTTTGCACTCGAAAAATTAGCAAATGGAGAAAATAGATAATGAAAAAACTTTTAATATTAATGGCAATATCAGCATCCTTAATAGCTGAGACACTTACACTCTCAGGAAGCGTTATTTCAGATAACCAAAAGATGATAACAAGCCGTTTCATGGGCTTTGTAACTCAAGTAAATGTGAGTGAGGGGGAGAGAGTCAAAAAAGATCAAATCCTCTATTCCATCGACTCTAGGGAGATAGATTCTGCAAAGAGGCAAGCTGAACTAAGTCTTCAAATGTATCAAAACCAATACTCAAATATTGTACTAAACCTAGACAGATATAAAAGACTTCTAGCACAAGATATGGTCTCAAAGTATGAGGTTGAAAATCTAGAACTAGCTGCACTTAACCTCCAAGATATGGTCTCAATCGCAAAAGCAAGACTTCAAGAGGTACAAAACCAGTACAGATACTTAAATGTAAAAGCACCAAATGCAGGTGTAGTAGTGGCTAAAAACATCAAAGTCGGAGAGATGGCAATGCCTGGTATGCCAGCTATAATCCTCTCCGATTTGAGTAGCCTTAAGATTTCTGCTGAGATTGCAGAAAATGACTTGGGCCGCATAGAACACGGTAAAAAAGTTATAGTAAAGATTCCCTCCATTGGCATAGATAGCATCGGCGAGGTGACTGCCATCATACCTAGCTCAAACCCAATGACACACACTTTTAGAATCAAAGTCTCATTTAAGAGTAACAGCAAGTCAGTTTATCCTGGCATGTACGCTACTATTGAGATAAACTAAGGTGCATTTATGAATAATTTAAAACCTTATAAGCCTAGTGATTGGGCTGGAAAACTTGCACGCGGATTTTTAAGAAATCCTCTTACTGTTGTGCTTGGAATATTTTTACTCTCTATTGGTTACCTCTCACTTATGGTGATGCCACGAGAAGAAAATCCACAGATGGTTGTAAGTGGCTCTACAGTTATAGTAGCACTCCCAGGAGCTAGCGCCGCTGAGATACAAAAAGTCATAGTTCAACCACTAGAGCGAAAGCTAAAAGAGGTAAAGGGTGTTGAGCATATCATGGGAACTGCTATGGATAATGTCGGTGTGGTAAACGCTGCATTTTTTATAGGAGAGGCAAAAGAAGACTCAAATCTAAAAATCTATGACAAGATAATGCAAAACTCAGATATTTTTCCAAAAGGGGCGATGAATCCTATCATCAAACCTCTTGATATAGATGTTGATATCCCTGTTGTCTCAGTTGCATTTTATTCAAACAACAAAGAGATGAGCAAGACTGAACTTTATGATAGAGTAAAAAACATCCAGCATCATATAAATGGTCTTAAAAATGTTGCCGTAACAGAGCTTAAGGGCGGAAATAAAACTCAGTTTAATATAGAAGTAGATCTACATAAACTCTCAGGCTATAACCTATCTATGGGCCAAATTGTCCAAGCTGTGCAATCTCTCTCATACAGCGTTCCTGCTGTTAAAAACCGTACTGATGATAACAAAATAATTATGGTTGGAGTAAAAAATGCCATAGAGAGTGCCAAAGATGTAGAAAATATCATAGTAGCTGAGTATATGGGCTCAACTATCCAACTAGGTCAGGTTGCTAGGGTTGAGAAGTCTTATGACATTCAAAATTTTAAATCTGTTCAAATCAGCGTTAGAGATGAGAGTGGAGAGTTTACAGCTCTTAGAGATCAAGTAACTCTAACCGTATCAAAACTTCAAGGTACAAATGCAGTAGTAATTGCAGATACAGTAAAGAGTGAACTTGAGACTTACAAGTCACTTCTTCGTGAAAATGGCATCAGTTATGTCATTACAAGAAATGATGGAGAGAGAGCAAATGAGGCCGTAAATGAGCTTGTATTTCACCTGATTTTATCCATCGTTATTATTGCTATTTTATTAGCACTTGTTCTTGGATGGAGAGAGTCACTTATAGTTACCTTTACAGTCCCTGCCATCTTAGCTATAACCCTTTTTGTAGCCTACTTAACAGGTCAAACCATAAATAGAATCACACTCTTTGCATTTTTACTATCACTTGGTCTTTTAGTAGATGCCGCGATTATTGTGATAGAAAACATTCATAGACACTACTATGACAAAGAGTCAGCTCATTGTGATGCAGACAACCTGATAGTTCGTGCAACTGATGAGATAGGGCCACCTACAAATATTGCCACACTTGCCATCATTATGACTATGGTTCCTATGGCTTTTGTTGGGCAGATGATGGGTCAGTTTATGAAACCAATCCCTGCAAATGTTCCAGTAGCACTTATTGCTTCACTATTTGTTGCGTACATCTTTACACCTTACTTAGCTGTTAGGATGCTAAAGCGACCAGATTTTTCTAAAGAAGGGAGTAATTAATGTTTAAAAAGTTTGAAAATGCAGTAAGAAAAGGCATAGAGAGTTCAGCTAAAAGAAGGCTTATACTCTTAGCAACTTTGATAGCTTTTATACTCTCAATCCTTATGATAGCGCCTTCAAAAATGGTTTTAGCAAAGATGCTTCCAGGCAAAAATAACGACACTTTTAATATCTACACAACTCTAGCAAATGGAAGCTCAGTAGAGCAGACTAAGCGTGTAACTGATTGTGTAGTTGAACAACTACAAAGGGAGGATGAAGTCCTAGATATAGAGGTGTTTTTAGGCATGGGAGCGCCTCTTGACTTTGCTGGACTTATCAAGGGTTCGCACTTTAAAAACAGTGAACATCAAGCTGAAATAGTCTTAAACCTTACAAAAAAACATAACAGGGAAGAGCCATCATATATGATGGTACAACGTATTCGTCCTACTATTGTAAAAAACTGTGAATCTATCTATGAAGATACTATCATCTCTTTTGTAGAACCACCAGCTGGACCTCCTGTTTTAGCGGCTGTGGTTGCTGAGATCTATGGTAGCGATGCTGATGGCATCAGAGAACTTGCGAACAGAGTTAGTGAGGTCTTTAAAAAAACAGATGGCTTAGTAGATGTAGATGTTATGCAAGATGAGATATATGACACTTACGAGATTCAAGTAAACAGTACAAAAGTAGCCCGTTCAGGTGTGAGTGTAAAACAGTTAAATGACATTATCTATTTAGCTTTTGAAGGCATGGAGATTAGCGTTAAAAACTCTGATATTTACAATGATCAGATCCCAATCTATCTCTCACTAAGTAAAGAGTCAAAAAGGTTTTCATCAAAAGACATAAATGCTGTAAAAGCTAAACTTTCGTCTCTAAAACTTATGAATGCTCAAGGGATGATGATACCTTTAACTGAGTTAGTAACCATAGTTCCTAAAAAATCAAATCCAATGATAATGAGTAAAAACCTACATCAGATGGTAAATGTTGTGGCTGAGACGGATATGGTCTCACAAGTTTATCCCCTTATGGAGGCAAGAAATACTATCCTTGATACTTTTAGTGACAAGTATGAGATACAAAAAATTGGTCTTTTTAACCTAGAATTAACAGATAAAGAGAGCCAAAAAGTCTATAAACTTATGTGGGATGGAGAGATGGAAGTTACACTAGATACTTTTGTAGAGCTTGGAGCTGCTTTTATCGCTGCACTTGTGTTGATATTTCTACTAATGGTCATCTACTATAAGAGTTACACACTAAGTGGCATCATCCTCTTAGGTTCGTTTTTATCCATCATTGGAGTTATTGTCGGTCACTGGATTATGGATATCTTTACAACAGATACTTTTTTCCTAACAGCAACTTCGCTTATAGGTTTTATCGCTCTCATTGGGATAAGTTCAAGAAACTCTCTGCTTCTTATAGACTTTACAAAATCTCTTATGAGTGAAAAAAGTATGACAAAAACTGATGCAATTGCGCACGCTGCAGCAACTCGTGCAAAACCAATCTTTCTAACAGCAGCTGCTATCATCCTAGCATCTACTCTTTTAGCTGGAGATGCCGTCTTTGGAGGGCTAGGAGTTGCCCTTATCTTTGGAACAATAGCAGCAGTTGTAGCCTCACTCATAGTTGTTCCAGCTCTTCTCTACAACGCAGACTTAGAGAGACACTTCAACTTAGATAAACAACACATAGACTCTCAAGCTTAGAGCTTGAGAGTCTGATTAGCTACTCTTCTCTTTTACTCATTTAAAATAATATCTAGTATTTTTTATTAGCTGTTATAAACTCTTAAATATCATTCACTATATTTTTAGAGAAGAGATAGCATTATAAGCTACATCCATCATCTTATCTATCTCTTCATTTGTGATGATATATGGTGGCATAAAGTAGACTACATGCCCAAGTGGTCGCAGTAAAACTCCATGCTCTAACGCGTAAGTATAAACTCTCAAACCTACCCTATCTTCACTCTTATAACCTTTTAAGTCGATGGCACATATCATTCCAGTCTGCCTTATAGATGCTACATTTTCTAACTCACTAAATCTTTGGAGTTTCTCACCCATATACTTAGCAGTTTTTCTATTTTGCTCTATGACATCATCTTTTTCAAAAATATCAAGAGTAGCATTTGCAGCCGCACATGCAAGAGCATTTCCCGTGTATGAGTGAGAGTGTAAAAAAGCTTTATGCTCATTGTAATCACAATAAAATTTAGCGTAAATTTCATCTGTCGTTAGAACTACTGAGAGAGGAAGATAGCCACCAGTTAGTCCCTTTGAGAGAACCATAAAGTCAGGTGTAATCCCAGCACTCTCACACGCAAAAAGCTCTCCTGTTCGCCCAAAACCAACCATAACTTCATCTGCTATTAAGTGTACATCGTACCGTGAGCAAATCTCACGGACTAAAACTAAAAACTCTTTATCATACATGTGCATGTATCCCGCACCTTGAACGAGCGGTTCTAGTATGATGGCGCTTATTTCGTGCGACCGCTCTTTACATAACTCTTCAAAGATCTCAGCCGCCTCTTTTGCTGCTAAAGTTGTAGCATCACGAGGAACTGGAGTTTGCAGAGTCTTTAGCAAAAGTGGCTCATATGTCTGTTTATAAAGTTCTACATCACCAACACTCAAAGCCCCAATAGTCTCACCATGATAAGAGTTTGTAAGTGATACAAAGATATTTTTACCAACCTTAGCATCATTTTTATGAGTGTGGTAACTCATCTTTAGAGCCACTTCTATGGCACTTGAACCATTGTCGGAGTAAAAGCACTTACTTAGCCCATTTGGAGTAAGTTTTACAAGTCTCTCAGAGAGTTTTACAACTGGCTCATGAGTAAAACCTGCTAGTATCACATGTTCCAGGCTACTTAACTGCTCTTTTATCTTCTCGTTTATGTACGGGTTTGTATGTCCAAAGATATTTACCCACCAACTACTGATGGCATCTATAAAAATATTGCCCTCAAAATCTTCAAGATAGACTCCATAAGCTCTTTTTATGGGGATAAGTGGCAGTTTCTCATGATCTTTCATCTGAGTACAAGGATGCCACAAAACTTTTAAGTCTCTTTTTTTTAGTTCTTCATTTTTCATCTATTTATAAACCTTTTAATTTAAAAAACCCACTATAACATAATCAAAAAAACACTCTTAAAACATTTTTAAATATTAGGGATAAACAAGTTAAAGTATCCTTTTATCAAGGTTTAATGCGAATTTACCTAGAATTACAAAAATATCGCACGATAAGGTAAAAATAATATGATTACATGGATGCAAAGACATAAAAAATATCTCATAATAACTATCTGGATTTCAACTATAGCTTTTGTTGGAGCAGGTTTTGTTGGCTGGGGTCAATACTCTTATGGAGACAAAGCTGGAGCTGCTGCAAAGGTTGGAGACGTTGAAATAACTATAGGCGAACTTCAAAAAACTTATTCAAACTTATATGCTCAATACAATGAGATGTTTCAAGGTAATTTTGATGAAGAAAAAGCAAAAAGTTTTGGGCTACAATCACAAGCACTAAAACAACTAATGGATCAAGCATTGGTTTTAAATCTTGGAATCTATTACGATTTAGATGTAAGTGATGACGAGGTTTTAGAGAGACTTAAAACTAAAGAGTTTTTCTTTAGAGATGGCGTGTTTGATAAAGAGATATATAAACAAGTTTTATCAAGAAACAATATGACCACAAAAGAGTATGAAGCAGATATAAAAAAAGAGCTTTTAATCCAAAAAACTTTAGCCTTATTACCAGTTGATGCAAGCCAAAATGAGCTTAACATTATAGAAGATATATTAAATATAGCGGACAAGATAGAGTATAAAATCGTAAGTGATGATAATATCCAAGTAGATACTTCTAATGAAGCCCTTATGCCATTTTGGGAGAAAAATAAACAAAATTTTATGAGTGAAGTTATGTACGAAGTTAAGTTTATAAAACAATCAAGAATATCTGGAAAATATGAAGACAAAGAGATAGAAGATTACTATAATGACAATAAACTTCAACTCAAAGACTCTGATGGCAAGATACTTCCGCTTGAAGGTGCAGGAGCTTCTGTTATAGCAAAACTAGATGCAAAGGCTACTAAAGATGCAGCTCTTAGAGCCTATATAGAGTACAAAAAAGGGAATCTAGCTCCTGATGTAGAGGTGACAACTACTATAATTTCAGCTTCAAATAATCCTTACAACGATGAAGTATTGGAGACTATTTCAAAAACGTCTCCAACTTCTCCTTTACTAAAACCTATCTTAGTAGGAGATGAGTACTTTACATTTGAGCTATTAAAAACTATTCCATCTAGTGTAAAGAGCTACGAAGATGCAAAAGAAGATATCTTACCAGAGTATGTACAATCGCAAAAAAGTAGTAAGCTTTTAGAATTAGCTAAAAATTCTGTTGAAACATTTAAAGGCGACACTACAGACTTTATAACAAATCAAGATGCAAGCAAGATTACAAACCTTGAAGAAGCAGAGGCTAATGAATTTTTAAATGCTCTTTTTGCAACTCAGCACAAAAGAGGTTTTATACCTTTAAACGGTGGAAAAATTATTCTCTATAACATCTTGGAACAAAAACTGCTTGACAATACAAATAACAATTTTAACAATCCAATCGTTAAAATTAAAAGTAACTTGTTTAATGAAGGTTTAGTAAAAACCCTCCAAAACAAGTACAAATCAGAGATATTTATTCAAGGACTCTAAGTTGAGCAGAACTGTTTTAGCCATAGATATTGGTTCCACTAAGATATGTGCTATCATTGCTGAGATTGCCGATGATGATTCAGTATCCATAACTGGTGCTGGCATTTCTAAAGCACAAGGTTTAAAAAGAGGGAGTATAACAAATATAGAGTTAGCTTCTAAATCTATAAAAACTGCAATTAATGATGCAAAAAGAGTCTCTGGTAGTGATGTAAAAACTGCTATAGTCTCAATTTCTGGTGCATATACTAAAAGTCTAAACTCAAACGGTATTGTAAATATTCAAAACAAAGAAGTAAGTTTTAAAGAGATAGAGAGAGTTATGAACACCTCTGTTTATAACGCTAATATTCCAAACGAATATGAGATACTACACGCTCTTCCTTTTAACTTTAAAGTTGATGATCAAGACTTTATAGAAGATCCACTTGGTATGAATGCATCAAGACTTGAAGTTGAAGCTCACATCATAACTACTCAAAAGTCAAATCTAAACAACCTTAAAAAGGCTGTTCGTGGAGCTGGTGTAGAAGTAGAGAATGTAGTTTTAAACGGATATGCATCTTCTATAGCTACTCTAAATCCTGATGAAAAAGAGCTTGGAGTTGCCGTTATTGATATGGGTGGAAACACAAGTAATATCACTATCCACTCTGGAAACTCCATCAGATATAATGACTTTTTAGGAGTTGGTTCAAACCATGTTACGAGTGACTTATCTATGGCACTCCATACTCCACTTAACATTGCCGATAGTGTAAAACTAAACTATGGTTCACTTCTAGAGCCAGCTCATGAACTAATAGAGCTTCCTATCATAGGAGATGAAAACACTACTCACGAAGTATCTCTTGAAGTAGTTCACAATGTTATCTTTGCTAGAGTTGAAGAGACACTTATGATACTAGCCCAGTTCATTGAAAATAGTGGTCTTAAAGATCAGCTAGGAGCCGGTATAGTTTTAACTGGCGGTTTTTCAAAAATGGAAGGTATCAGAGAGCTAGCAGTTGCTACCTTTGGTTCAGTTCCTGTTCGTTTAGCTCGTCCTATAGAGATGGATGGACTTTTTGACAACTTAAGAAGTGCAGAGTTCTCAAGTGCCATTGGTTTAGTTATGTATAGTGCAAAATACTATACTCCTTATGAGATAGATGTAAACAAGAGGGTTCGACACTCAAACGAAACACCTGTTTCACAAAGTAAAGTAAACTTCTCTTCTGAGAGTGAGATTCCTATCGCACCCTCAACTGAAGAGGAGCAAGAACAAAAAATGGTCTCTTTGGGATCAAAAAAAGATAAGAAGAGTGATGAAGCTGGAGTTTTTAGCAAATTTTGGAACTGGGCAACCCAGCTATTTTAAGGAGTAAGATTATGGAACCATATGTAATTGAAGAAGCAAGCAACCTAAGTGGAGCAAGAATAATAGCAGTAGGCGTAGGTGGCGGTGGTGGTAATATGATCGGCCATATGATCAAAGAGGGTGTCTGCGGCATCGAAATGATTATGATAAACACTGATGCTCAAGTGTTATATGAAGCTGAGAGTGCTTCAAAGATCCAGATAGGGACTAAGCTTACTAAAGGCCTTGGTGCTGGTATGAAGCCAGATATAGGCAAAGACTCAGCGCTAGAGAGTTATGATGAGATTAGAGCAGCTCTTGATGGTGCTGACATTATCTTTATCTCTGCAGGTCTAGGCGGTGGGACTGGGACTGGTGCTGCTCCTGTTATTGCCCAAATAGCAAAAGAGGTTGGAGCTTTGACTATCTCTATAGTTACAAAACCTTTCTCTTTTGAGGGTAAAAAACGTCTTAAACTAGCCGAAGCTGGACTTGAAGAGCTCAAGCGTGAGAGTGACTCTATTGTAGTTATTCCAAACGATAAACTACTCTCTATCATAGACAGAAGACTTGGACTAAAAGAGAGCTTTAAAATTGTTGATAGTGTTTTAGCTCAAGCTGTAAGTGGAACTTCAGGTGTCATTCTTGCAAGTGGAGAAAATGACATAAACCTAGACTTTGCAGACTTAAGAACTGTAATGAGTCACAAAGGTATGGCACTTATGGGCGTTGGTGAATATGAAGGCGAAAATGCTGCTTATGAGGCTATCAAGGCTGCTATTGAGTCCCCTCTGCTTGACAACATGACTATAAATGGTGCTATGGGTGTTTTAGTTCACTTTAAGATGCATCCAGACTTTCCACTTATGGAGATCTCAGATGCTATGAATGTTGTACATGAGAGTGCACACGAAGATGCAGAGGTTATATTTGGTACATCTACAGATGCAAGCATTGAACCAAACTATATCAAGATAACCATAATCGCAACAGGTTTTGAAAAAGATTTAAAATCAGGTTCTAACAATGAAGACTTTGTAAACGAAGCTCCACAAGCAAAAATAAAACTCCGCCCAAAACTAGTAGTTGGCGGAGAGTATGATGAAAACTACTTAGATATTCCATCATATATGAGACAACAACAAGATTAAAAATCTTTGTTGTCTGTTTTAATTTTATAAATTTCAATTAAAAGGACAAAAATGCATAAATTAATTTTTATGGTAATTTTTTCTACATTACTATATTCATCTGAGATACCAACAAGAACTGGCGTACTCCCAGAAAAAGAGATGCTGGAACAAAATGTAATTATTGCAGAGATGGTAGTAAAAGAGACTTCTAAATCACTCCCTCAAGTTGTAGATAAATACACAACCCTTGCATCTGTAAAAAACCAAGGTGCTACACTTATATATACTTTTGAGATAAACACTGGCTCAAAGAGTGACGAGGCTGTAAGAAAAGAAGATAGAACTAGAATGAAAGAAGCTGTAACAATGGGTGTTTGTAAAACAACTTATAAATTTTTACAAGCTGGTATTGATACATCATATGTTTACATAAGTGAAAAATCAAAAGCTAAACTTTTTGAATTTAATATCTCACTAGAAGATTGCCCTGTTGTTTTAGAGTAGGA
>JAVEST010000024.1:0-19113 GCA_034006465.1 Sulfurimonas sp.
CGTAGAGATGCTTTTAAGTCACACTATGCGAAGCTAAAGCATCGCTTCCAAATACCTCTAATGAATACAACAATAAGTTTTAATCCTCTTTTGATATAATTTCTTTTATAAAAATTCAGTTTTTTTTCGGAAGCGAGGTTTTAACCTCGTAGAGATGCTTTTAAGTCACACTATGCGAAGCTAAAGCATCGCTTCCAAATACCTCTAATGAATACAATAATAAAAGGAATTATCTCAGATGCAATTCTCATCTCCTCTAAAATCAAACTCAAAAAAAGTAATGCTACTAGGTTCTGGCGAACTTGGCCGTGAAGTGGCTATTGAAGCTCAAAGACTCGGTCTTGAAGTTATCGCAGTTGATAGATACCCAAACGCGCCAGCTCATCAAGTCTCTCATCGCTCTTATGTTGTAAATATGCAAAATAAAGATGCACTTTTGGAGATTATAGAGCGTGAAAAACCTGACTATATCCTCCCAGAGATAGAAGCTCTCTCTATAGATGCACTCATTGAAGCAGAGGCGAAGGGTTACAATGTTATCCCAAACGCAGCAGCTGTACAAAAGACTATGAACCGTAAAAATATCCGTACCTTTGCAGCAGAGACTTTAGGTCTAAAAACTGGAGCTTATGAGTTTGTAACTACAGAAGAAGGTTTAAGAGATGCATCTGCTCGTATGGGCTATCCTTGTGTAGTAAAGCCTGTTATGAGTTCATCAGGACATGGTCAAAGTGTGCTTAAATGCAAAGAAGATGTCTCAAAATCATGGCTGATTGCAAAAGAGGCTCGTGGAGATGCTAGTGAACTTATAGTTGAGGCTTTTGTTGATTTTGACTATGAGATAACGATGCTAACTGCAAGAAACGGCAAAGAGACAGTTTTTTGTGAACCGATAGGTCATGAGCAAAGAGATGGTGACTATGTCTTTTCGTGGCAGCCGACGCAGATGAGTGAAGTAGCAAAGCAGAAATCACAAGAGATGGCTAAGGCTATAACAGATGGACTTGGAGGAAGAGGGATTTTTGGTGTGGAGTTATTTGTAAAAGGTGATGAGGTTTACTTTAGTGAAGTTAGCCCTCGTCCACATGATACTGGAATGGTTACACTTATCACACAGTCTCAGAGTGAATTTGCACTTCATGTAAGAGCTGTTTTAGGTCTCCCTTTGGGCTTTACTTTTTATGGAGAGGGCGCATCTGCTGCTTACAAGTCTGAGGCAGAAAACTTCAAACCAACTCTAGAGATAGACGATAGACTATTTAGCGGTAACTCATTTGTTAGAGTTTTCTCAAAGCCAGATACTCACAAGGGGCGAAGACTTGCAGTCGCACTAGTTTACGATAAAGCAGAAGCGGCTTTGAAAAAATCAAGAGAGCTTATAGAGCTAATCAAGGATGTTTAGATGAAGATAGTTATACTAGATGCACTAACTTTTGGAGATGCAGACTTGAGTGTTTTTAAGAGTTTGGGTGAAGTTGAGATTTATGAATCAACAGGTAGCCTAGAGACTAACTCACGCATAACAAACGCTACAGTTATAGTTACTAACAAAGTTGTTATAGATGATGAGCTTATGAGTCATGCAAAAGAGTTAAAGCTTATCTGTATAGCAGCAACTGGCATGAACAACATTGACCTTGATGCTGCTAAAAAAAGAGGCATAGAGGTTAAAAATGTAGCTGGATACTCAACTGACTCAGTAGTCCAACACACTTTTTCTATGCTCTTTTATCTTTTAGGGCACTCTAGGTATTATGATGAGTATGTAAAAGATGGCTCATACACAGAGTCTGCTATCTTTACGCATCTACCAAAACCATTTTTTGAGTTAAAGGGTAAAAAGTGGGGAATTATAGGACTTGGGACTATTGGCCGCGCTGTTGCAAATATTGCATCTGCTTTTGGTGCAAAAGTTTGTTACCACTCAACAAGTGGGCAAAATATTACTAGAGACTATCTACATGTAGATCTGCAAACGCTCCTTGGGACTTGCGATGTTATCTCGATACATGCTCCACTAAATGAGCAGACTAGAAATCTACTTTCATATAAAGAACTAAGTGAGTGTAAAGATGGCGCTGTGATAGTAAATGTTGGCAGAGGCGGCATCATAGATGAAGATGCTGTGGCTAAGATAGTAGATGAGAGAGAGTTGTACTTTGGGCTTGATGTACTAGAGAGAGAACCAATGAAGAAAAATCATCCACTACTGAGTGTAGAAAATGGAGAAAGGCTCTATATAACTCCACATATTGCTTGGGCATCTAACGAAGCTAGAGAGAAGCTTATAGAGTTAGTAGCTCAAAATATAAGAGACTCAGCTCTTTAACACAAGAGTGTTAGCGGAGCTTTTTTATGAGTGAGTTAGCACTCTTTTTATCTGCCTTCCTTGGGGCTACACTGCTTCCCCTTTCATCTGAGGTTGCATTTGTTGCGGCTCTTGCATCTGGTATGAATCCACTTAGCGCTATCTTCTTTGCATCTTGTGGAAATCTCTTAGCCATCATTTTAAACTACTGGTTTGGTTACTGGCTTTATGATAAAACAAAAGCAAAATTAAACTCCTCAAAAACAGGGACTAAAAGTCTAGAGTATGGACACAAATATGGCTACTTTATACTTCTTTTTTCATGGCTTCCTGTTATTGGCGATCCACTAACACTTGTAGCTGGTGTTTTAAGACTTAGGTTTGTTTGGTTTGTTATAGTTGCAGGAGGCTTGAGGGTTGCTAGGTACTACATCCTAACTCTTGTGGTATAATAAAAACCATGAAAATCATACTCCTTCTTCTAGCACTACTCAGCACACTTTTACTTGGTATAGAAAAACAAACAGAAAAAGTATCACTTCAGCTTATGTGGGTTGACCAGTTTCAGTTTGCAGGCTACTATATGGCAAAAGAGAAGGGTTTTTATAAAGAAGCTGGACTCGATGTAGAGATAAAAAAGTTTAGAAAAAAGATGAATACTGTAAACGAGGTAATGAGTTCTAGAGCGACTTATGGCATCGGACGCTCAAGCCTTATAAGATCTCGGTCTGATGGCGAAAAGGTAGTCTTACTCTTAGCAATATTTCAATCTTCTCCCTTTGCACTAATTGGCACTGATATAACAAATATTAAAAGCATAAAAGACTTTAAGGGTAAAAAAATCATGCTAACTAGGGATGCTTCTGATGCTGCTTCCATCCGTGCTATGATAATGTCAAGTGGGATTAAAGAGAAAGAAATAGAGATACTAGAGCATAGTTTTAACTTTAACGACCTCCTAGATGCTAAGGTTGACTTATATGCTGGATATACAACAAATGAGACATATGGCTTACAAGAAAAAAATATCCCTTATAGGGTTTTTTCCCCAAAAGATGAGGGTTTTGACTTCTATAGTGACATACTCTTTACATCCCAAAAAGAGCTAGATGAAAATCCTAAAAGATTAGAAAAATTTATGGATGCGTCACTTAAGGGTTGGAGATATGCATTTGAAAATATAGAAGAGAGTATAAAGCTAGTGCATGAAAAGTACAATAGCACAAACAAAAGTATGGAAGCACTAAGATATGAAGCAAATGAACTAAAGAAACTAGCTTTTGTAGATGGCGTTAAGTTTGGTGAGATAAGTGAGGAGAGAGTTACTCGGATATATGATATATATAAAATTCTTGGACTTGCTAAAGATAGGATAGATATGAATGAGTTTATCTTTAACAAAAACTCAAATATCTTAAGCGCGAATGAATATGCCTATCTAAGAGATAAAAAAGAAGTAACTCTCTGCATGATACCTTCGTTTTTACCATATAGTTCTATTAAAAATGGCGAGATAGAGGGTATTGGTTCTGGCGTTTTAGACATCATATCGCAGAGTGTTCCGATAAACTTTAAACTTATAAAAACTAAATCATGGCAGGAGACACTCTCTTTAGCTAAAGAGGGCAAATGTGATTTTTTACCAATAGTAGAAAACACAGAGTCAAGAAGGGAATATTTAGATTTTACAACTCCTTATTTTATGGACTCGATGGTCATTATAACTGATGATAGGAAAAACTATATCTTAGATATCCATAGTGTCTCTGATAAAGAGTTTAGTGTTGCAGAGGGCTACTCCTTTATAGAGAGCATAAGAAAAAAATATCCAGAGTTAAAACTTCATATAGTTCCTACAAGAAAAGAGGGCTTTATGGGTGTGCAAAGCGGTAAATATTACGGCCATATAGATGCTATGATGGCAGCTGCTTACTATATGCAAAACAACTCAAAGTCAAACCTTAAAATATCTGGGCAGTTTGAAGAAGATATTAAGATTAGTTTTGGAGTTAAAAAAGGTGATGAAGTACTTTTTAGCATATTTCAAAAGATTGCAAATGAGTTAAAATTAAAAGATATACAGAGGGTATTAAATGACTGGGTGTCTATAAACTACACAACAACGCCAGACCATTCTTATCTCAAAAATATCTTGCTATTTACTTTTGCCCTAGCCTTGATATTTGCATATAGACACCATCTTCTTAAGAGAAAAAATAAGGAACTCAATATACTCCAAAGTCAACTCCTTAGGCTAAACAAATCACTAGAGTCAAAGGTGGCTAGTTCTGTAAATGATATTTTAAAAAAAGATGCCTATCTTCTGCATCAATCTCGTTTGGCTCAAATGGGAGAGATGCTAAGTATGATAGCCCATCAGTGGAAGCAGCCACTTAGTTCTATATCTTCAATGCAAATTGCGATTAGGATGGCGATAGAGCTTGAGAGATTTGATCTTAGTGATAAGCAACAAAGAGAAGAGTTTATAGAGTTTGTGCACCAAAAACTAGACAAAATAGCGGCAAATACTCAAAATCTAAGTCAGACCATCTCAAATTTTAGTGATTTTTATAAGCCAAATAAAAAAGCAGAGGTACGAAAGCTTGATGAAGTTGTTATGAAAGCCTGTAGCCTTGTAGAAGACAATATGGACGCAAACAACATAAGCATAAGTATGAGCCTGCACTCAGATGCAACAGTAAAGCTTCATGAAAATGAGTTTATGCAAGTTATACTAAATCTTTTAAATAACGCAAAAGAGCAGTTGCTAGAAAAGCGTATCAAAGATGCGCAGATTAAGCTAAAGAGTTATGATGAAAATGGAGTTGTGGTTTTAGAGATTAGCGATAATGCTTTGGGGATTGATGAGACTATTATTGAGAGTATTTTTGATCCATATTTCTCTACAAAGCTAGAGAAAAACGGTACAGGTTTGGGGCTCTATATGTCAAAGCAAATCATAGAAGAGTACCATGATGGAAGTATTAGCGTAAAAAATGTAAGAGGTGGCGCTCTCTTTACAATAAAGTTAGAAGTAGAGGATGACAATGCGAAGTGATGTTTTAGTAATAGGAGCAGGTGGAGCAGGTTTAGTAGCTGCAATAAACGCTCACGAGAGTGGTGCTAAGGTTAGAGTTATAACAAAAGAGTATCCAACAAGAAGCCAGACTTGTATGGCTCAAGGCGGCATAAATGCAGCTCTTGCAAATGCTGGTGAAGATAGTGTTGAGGCACATGTGCAAAACACTCTAAAATCAGCTCACGGCATCGCAAATGAAGATGCAGTTAGATTTTTGTGTGAGAGTGCGCCAGATGCAGTTGAGTGGCTTGATAGCATCGGAGTATGTTTCTCAAGAACTAAAGATGCAAAGATAGCACAAAGAGCTCTAGGCGGAGCATCAGCACCAAGAGCTTGTTATGCTCAAGACTATACGGGACTCAAAATTTTGCACACTCTTTATGATAGATGCAACGCCCTTGGCATCGAGATGCTAAGTGAGAGATATCTTCTAAATCTTATAACACATAAGCCGACAAACTCAGATGCATACATAGGCGGTGCTACTTTTTTAAATATGAGAAGTGGGGAAGTTGAGAGTTACGAAGCTGCATCTGTTATAGTCGCAACTGGCGGCTACTCTCGCATCTATGATAAACACTCAACAAACTCTACAAGCTCAACTGGAGATGGCCAAGCAGCGTGCCTTAGAGCTGGAGCGAGACTAAGTGATATGGAGTTTGTTCAGTTTCATCCAACTGCACTTAAGGGTTCATCCATTCTAATCTCAGAGAGTGCAAGAGGAGCTGGGGGCTATCTTTTAAACTCAAAAGGTGAGAGATTTACCAATGAGTTAGCACCTCGTGATGAGGTGGCTCGTGCCATAAATGAGGAGATTCAAAAGGGCGAAAACGTCTTTTTAGATATTCGCCATTTAGGCGAAGAGTTTATAGATAGAGAGCTTCCACAAGAGAGAAAGCTTGCAAAACTCTATGAAAATATAGATCCAGTTTATGAGGTTATTCCTATAAAATCAGTTGCACACTACACTATGGGTGGCATAGAAGTAGATGAAAATTCAAGCACCAAGATAGAGGGGCTTTATGCTGTTGGGGAGTGCGCAAACCACAGAGTTCACGGTGCAAATCGCCTTGGCGGAAACTCTCTTTTAGAGCTTATTGTCTTTGGAAGAGAAGCTGGGAGAAATGCTGCAAAGTACGCTAAAGTATTTGACAAAACTATAGAAGTAAAAGAGCAAGTAAAAAGAGATGAAGAGTTTTTACTGCAAGTAAAAGAGTTTTCAAATCAGATAGATTTTTACGAAAAACGGACATTTGTTGGAAATGTTTTTTATAATAATGTCGGAATTTCAAGAGAAGAGATGGGCTTAAGAGAAGCTCTTGATGCAATTCATAAAATCCAAAAAGAGATGCCGATGATGGGGATAAAGGATAGGTCTAAAATTTATAACACTAACTTAGTTGAGTTTTTAGAGTTTGCAAATATGATTGGGCTTTGCGAGATAGTCTTAGTCTGCGCCATCAGTAGATGCGAGAGCAGGGGTGCCCACTTTAGAAGTGATATGCCAGAACAAAATGATAAAAACTACAAGGCTCACACCATTGCATACGAAGAAAATGATGCGCTTTTTACAGACTTTGCGGAGTAAGAGATGAAGATTAAAATAGCGAGATATATGGGCATAGCTCAAGGAAAAGAAGATATTGAGTATGAAGTAGGGCTTAGAGATGCTACGCTTTTAGAGGTTTTAAATGAGATAAAAACAAAGCAAGATGCAACTCTTTCATACTCAAGTGGCTGCAGAAGCAGCATCTGCGGGAGTTGCTCTATGAGAGTAAATGGCAGAGAGGTTTTAGCTTGTGCGTACAAAGTACAAGATGGTGACTTTGTAGAGCCTATGAAAAATTCATCTGTTATTCGTGATTTGGTTGTAGATATGGACAAGGCTTATGAGTTCAATGCAAAAGCAAAAGCGTGGCAAAGCTCTATAAAAAAAGGTGTAGATTTAAGCCAAGAAAATCAGATGCTAAATGAACTCCAAAGTGACTGCATCTTGTGCGGTTCTTGTTATAGCGTTTGCCCAGTATATGCGGTAAATAGTGAGTTTTTAGGACCCTTTGCACTAACTCGTGTTTGGAAATATGTTAGTGATAAGAGAGAGAGTGAACCAAAAGAGAAGATAGATGCCATCCAGACTAACGGTGTTTGGGATTGCACACTTTGTAATGAGTGCACACTTGTTTGCCCTCAAGAGATATCAAGTAAGGCAGATATAGAAAAACTTCGTATGAGAAGTGTTGTATCAGGATACAGCGATCCTAGTTTTGCAACTTCTTTTAGCCCATTTGGCGGAACTTCATTTGATGGAAGTCCTAGTTTTTAAGCGTATCTGATGCAGTCTCTACCTGCATCTTTTGCCTCATATAGAAGCTCATCTGCTCGCTTAAAGACTTCATTCATCTTATGAGGTTTATCTATCATGGTTACGCCAAAACTACAAGTTAATTTTATGTTTTTGCAAAAAAGGTTAGAGCAGATCTTCTCTTTTATTTTTTGCGTTATTTTGACGGCATTTTCAAGGTTTCGTGATCTTAAAACTATAGCAAACTCCTCACCACCCCATCTAGCAAAAAGGTCATCAACTCTCAAATCTTTTTTTATAATACTTGTTAGCTCTTTTAGTATCGCATCCCCGGTATCGTGACCATAAGTGTCATTTATCTTCTTAAAGTGATCTATATCAAAAAAGATGAGGGCGTATTCGTTTGAAATTGTTACTCTTTTTTGCAAGAAATTATTTAATGAAGCTCTGTTATTTATACCTGTTAGTGTATCTGTCTCAACTTCTACTTCTAGTTTACTAATGTTACTGTGAGCTTTTTTGAGACTGCTTGAATATTTTGTAAAGATGATATATATCAGGATAAAACATACTAAAAGTATAAGAAAGTTTAAGATATTTACTAAGATGATAGAGTCTCTGTTTTCTATAACCTTTTGCGTAATGTCTTTTGCGATTAAAATTTTGGCTAACATCTCGCCCTTGTAATCATCAAGACACAAGTCATTAAAGAGAATATATGTCCTATCTCCAATCTCTACTATCTGCGACTGTTTATCAAGCTCTATACTCTCTTTTAGCTTGTTAAAAAAATAGTTTTTCGAAATTATAGAAAATTCTCCTAACTCCTCATAATCTGTTTGGGTTTGAAGATGCTCTAAACTAGAAGTTTTCACTAAAACCTGCGCCTCGGCACCGAGTAATGAACTCATACAAGATGCAAAGTATTGAGGCTTTATGCCAAACTCTATAACGCCTAGGTGTTCATCATCTCTAGTTATAAAGGGGAGAGAGATGCGATAGTTTATACCATTTTTACCAGTTTCAAACCCAAAATGAACTTTTTTATCTATGTTTGTTTGCTTAATAATGGGGCGAATATCTGTTAAATCATCATCATAACTAGCAGGTTTATGCATCCTAAGTATAGATATATTTAGCGTGTCATGTAGATGCATAATATGAAGGTTTGAGTTAAATTCTTGCAATTTTAAGTAGTTTTTTTCAAGTTTGCTATATAGCAGTTCTCTATCTCTTTGCTTTATAGGTTCGTAAATATCTTGCATATTTGTAAATGCAAACCCCACAGAGGTATATTTTTCTTCTAGGTTTGAGATAAGATTTTTGTACTGCAAGAGAGTGTTGTTATGAAGTTCTTGCATCTGCGAATTAATCATAGAGCGATGATGTTTTACATCATAGTAACCCCTAGAGATGAGTGCTAAAAAAAAGATAAACCCAATTAGTAGTAGATATCTATTTTTTAACTTATTTGAGTAAGTTGAATACATCTTTAAAGTATATCATACGAATATATTATTTTCTTATAAAAATATAAAACTTTAATAACATAGCCTCGTTATGTTATAATAAGTGTTATTATTTTTTAAAAAGGTTTATGATGGCAAAAGAATACTCATTTGATATAAGTGCAAAGATAGATATGCAAAACTTCAAAAACGCTATAAATATGGCAGACAAAGAGGTTGCTAACCGTTATGATTTCAAAGGCACGTCTTATGAAATTAACTACAGAGAAAAAGATAAATTGCTTGTTCTTATAGCATCAAGTGATAACAAACTTGACGCCCTAAAAGATATTGTTATAGCGAAACTCTTAAGACAAGACCTCTCATCAAAGGTTTTAGAAGAGCTAAAAACTGAAGACTCTTCAGGCAACAACAGAAAAATGACTTTTAAAATAGTTGACTATATAGAGTCAAAAGAGGCAAAAAAGATAACCGCTGAGATAAAAAAGCTAAAACTCAAGGTAAATGCTCAGATAGAAGGAGATGCCATTAGAGTTAAAGGTAAAAGCCTTGATGATTTGCAAAAAGTTATAAGTGAGATTCGATCACAGGAGTGGGAAGCTCCTTTAGTGTTTGAAAATATGAGATAAGGAAGAAGTTATGTCAAAGATGAGTGTAGCAGATGCAGCCACAAAACTAGGAGTCTCAAAAGAGGCGATACATAACCGTATAAGAAGAGGCTCATTAGAGAGCGTGGTAGAAGATGGCATAAAGTATGTCTTACTAGACTCAGATGCGGCTAACAAACAAACTGTAAAACAAACACCTAGACAAACTAACAAAAGAGTAACACAACAAAATGATGATAGGTACTATAAGTTACTAGAAGATCAAAACGAGAGGCTTAGACAAAAAGTAGATAGACTTGAGGGTGAGACAAAATCCCTAAGAGAGCAAAAAGAGCAGATGCTAATAGATGAGAGAGTCAGGATAGAGAAGATTTACAAAGATAAAGATGAGCAGTTAAAAAATATATTACATGCAATTTCATCTAAATTTTTACAAAACACTTTAAAAGAAGAGCTAACTATAGAGAGTGAAGAGCTTGTAGAAGCAGAGTTAGAAGATGCTGAAGAGAGTTCAACTCTAATCTCTTTAAAAAGCTACCTCAAAGAGAGTACCTTCAGTGAAAAAAAACTTAAAAAACTAAAACAAAAATTTAAAAGAGCTGCTAAAGAAGATGATGAAAGATTCCAAACCATTGGCAAAAAGCACTATCTTGACACTTCAAAATATGACTATAGTGACCTTTTAAGTTAGATCCCTACTCTTACTTTGTAGGGCTGCAACACACGAAACATGACGAAGTTTGGCTCAAAAATATTAAAGTTAAAGTGAAACATAAAAACAGGTTCCAACTCCAAGTTCGCTCTCAACCCAGATCTCTCCCTTGTGCAACTCTGTTATGATTTTATGTGTGATAGCGAGTCCTAACCCTGTTCCTTTTATCACATTTGTTTGGGCATTTTTGCCCTGTTTAAATGGTGTAAAAAGTGTCTCAACATCTTCTTTATCCATACCATCACCATAGTCACAAACTCCAAAGATATGGCTAGAGTCTTGCATCTTGTGAGTTAGCTCTATAACGCCACTTTCCTTAGAAAATTTTACAGCGTTAGAGATGATGTTGATGAACGCTTGTTTTAGTAACTGTTTATCTGCATATATAGTCGCATCTTGAGCTATTTCAAACATATTTAAAGTGATAGACTTCTCTAGCATCTGAGCCTCACACATCACTAAGACCTCGCTAAAGAGCTCTTTTATCTCTACCTCACTAGGATAGGCTAGCATCTCATTTTCATCCATCTTTGAAAAATCTAAAATAGAGTTTACTAAACTTAAGAGATTGTCCCCTGAGAGTTTTATTTTCTTTACATACTCTTTGTTTTTGTCATCTAAGGTATCTCGTCTTAGTAAAATTTGAGAAAAGCCTATAATGGCATTTAGCGGAGTTCTTAGTTCATGTGACATATTTGCTAAAAATCGTCCCTTAGATTTCTCAGCTCTGTTAGCTTCGGCTATTGCAATATGTAGATTTGTTGTGTCATAACGAATGGATAAAAACTCCTCTATCTCATCTTTGTCATTTAAGATAGGTACAATTGTTGCAAAAACATAGTAAATTCTTCCATCTTTTGCTCTGTTTTTGATATCCCCTTGCCAAACATTTTTGCTAAGTATAGTCTTCCACAGATCTTTAAAAACCTCTTTTGGAGTATCTTCATGCTTAACAATAGAGTGAGATTTTCCAAGTAGTTCATCCTCACCATAACCAGATATCTCAATAAAAGCATCATTTACATAAGTTATCTTTCCTCTCTTGTCCGCCTTGCTTACGATGGCACCCAAATCAACAGCTCTTTTATATTCTGAGAGTAGCTTATTTTTATAGCTGTACTTCTCTTGCAGGTTAGTATGTGTGTTTTGGAGTTTTTTGTTTTTAAAGAAGCTAACTAAAAAGTAGTAGATAGTTAAAATTATGAAGTTTAGTAAGATAAATAATATAATGTTTGTAGTTAGTGTTTGCCCAGATTTTTCGGAGATAGAAAGGGGTAGAGTAACCTCAATAACACCTCTAGCATCTCCGAGCTTCCAATTGTTTTTTGGAGTATTTGGATGGGTATTGTGGCATTCAACACAAGCCTTCTCAGACATAAAATCAGCAAAGGCCGCCCTAAACATAAGCCTGCCATCAACAAAATCTTCTCTTGCATATGGCTCATTAGGATGTTCTAATATAGACCGCAAAGACTCTTTTTGAAATTCATCTAGCACCCTTTTATCTCTGTTTGGAAAAGGATAAGCGCTAAAGAGCTCTACACGCATATCTACTTTTGATGTAAAGAGGTTAGCTAAGTCATGCATAACAGTAGCAGGAAGAGGTATAGTGTCATTTTTATCTTTATGATCGAAATCTATCTTCAAATCACTATGTTCTTTGATTTTAGTGAGTATATCATCAGTGTAGTAAGCTCTAAAAATTCGTATATACTCAGCAAATCTTTGAGCCTCGTAAAATGCATTTTTCTTGTCTTGCTCTTTTGAGAGATGTGGAACTAGATATAAGATTCCTAAAAGCATAACAGCTGCTGTTATTATGATAGGAATTACTAAGATATCTTTAAATATTTTTTTAAAAAAATTATTCACTAAAAGCCTCGCCTTTTATAGATGCACAGATGTGCTTAATGTTGTTTTTATTTAAGATGCCCTCTAAGTTTGTAGAACCTGAGAGAGATGAAGAGATAGTTATTTCATCTTCGGCTGAGATAACTATAGTAGGTATCTCAATGGACTCCTCATCCATAAACTCTAAAACTTCTGAACTGATGCCATCTGTAAGGAAAAAATCTAAAATCAAAAAGTCATACTTGTTGTTTAAAAGTAAACTTTTGGCTCTGTTTACACTATCTGTAAAGGTGAGGTTTACACTACTTCTAAGATGCTCAGCTAGTATCTTTTGATAGTTGGTGGAGTCTTCCACTATAAGTGCAACTCTTGCACCTTTAGGAGCTTCGTTTATGCTATATGTGTGTGATTCCATCATTGGCGTTGGCATATTTACAAAAAAACTACTTCCCTCTCCTAGCTTACTCTCAACCCATATATTGCCCTTATGCAACTCTTCAATTATTTTCTTACTTATCATAAGACCAAGCCCTGTTCCTTGTTGGAGCTTTTGGTAGTCTCCATCTATCTGAGAGAAGGCTTGAAATAGTTTAGCTATAGATTCTGCGGATAGACCTATGCCATTATCTTTTACTTCAAACTCATACATCTGTTTACTCGCATCGTAGGTGATATTAAGACTAACATCTCCACCATTGTTAGTAAATTTTATAGCGTTTGTTAGTAAGTTTATAAGGACTTGTTTAAAAAGCTTTGCATCTATGTAGAGGTTTAGTGAGACGATTTTTGGCATCTTAAGGTTGATGTTTTTCTCTTGCGCTAAAGGTTGCACGAGGGTTGAGACTTCACTTATAACACTCGAGATATTACTAAGTTTAGGATTAAATTGCATCTTTCCAGCTTCTAGTTTTGCAAAGTCTAAAATAGTGTTTACAAGGTCTAGCAAATTTTTACCAGCTATATGTATCTTGCCCACATAATTTTTTATAGTCTCTGGTGTATCTTTTTTCATCATAATGATTTGTGAAAAACCTGTTATTGCATTTAATGGAGTTCTCAGTTCATGCGACATATTCGCTAAAAATATATCTTTTGATCTGTTAGCATTCTCGGCTTTATCGGCAAAAGTTATAAGTGAAGACTCTCTCTCTTTTGCACAGAAGTGAAGGTCTAAAACCTCTATAAGGATGCTTAGCATCTCATAAACATAGTCATTTGAGCAGTCTGACTTTAATCTTACTCCCAAATAGATGTTTTTAGCAGAGTGCCTTAGCATCTTTACAATGTTATAACTATCATCTGCTTGTGTGTGATGGTCTAAGTAGATATCATCTATTGCCCATTGGAATTCAAGAAAAGTTTTTTGTAAAACATTTTTAAACATCTCATCAAAATTATCAAAATACTCTTTTTTATGAAAAAGTTCAGTAATGTTTTTCATAGATTTTATACCTGCATTTAAGGCTATATGTCCATCTTTTATGGAATCATGCAGTGATTTGTCTAGTACTGTTTTTAACTCTTTTGTGATGTTAGAGATATTGTTTTTATGACTTTGCATCTGAGTTTTATTATCTTCTTGTGCCGCTTTTTTAAAATCTACAAACTCTTGATGCCAAATCTCATGCAGAGATGCAGCGTATGGTAGTTTGTCACCTAAGATATACTCATATTTTTCATCACTTTTTAAAACTTCTAAAATCTTTCCAAAGGCGCATTTTTTCGGGTCTTCTTGAATCTTTATAGTGTTTTTTATAGCATCTTGCGCATCTTGTGTGGCATCTATCTTTTTCATATTTTGTTTGTGATACTCAAAACCTATGTAGAGTTCATTTTGTGCATTAAAGCCTTTTAGGTTATCAATGGAGTCGGTGTAGATTTTGTTTTTTTGTATATAGTACCCATCATTCATTATATGCTCTGCAAATCTAAGTATTTTTTTGATAAGACACTTATGTTGTTCTACAAACTCATTTACCTTAGCTAGCTTTTTTAAAACTTCATTTATGGCTAAAAAACCATGGGTGACTTTTGCGGGGTCTAGTTTTATAGAGAAGTGGATGGAGCCAATAAAGTGGATTCTATCTATATAGGCCTCATCGATTGGGGCAGTTAGTACAAAAGCAACAAAATCCTTCATGTTTTTTACAAGCCTGTTAGCATCTGCGTGAGCTAAGTAGATGGAGAGTTTGGGATTGTTTAGTAGATAATTTTTAACAAAATCATCAACAACGATAGAAGAGATTGAGTGGGCAAACTCATGAAAAACAGTTCTTGATTCAAGGTCCTCTTTGGAGATTAGGAAATTAGTCAACAACTCATCTATTTGTGCTTGTGTCATTTTGTATGCCTTAAATGTATTTTTGCAGAGTACTCTCAAGTTCATTCATATCTATGGGCTTAGATATGTAGTCATTAAAACCATGCATTAGCATCCTCTCTCTATCTCCAGAGACTGCAAGTGCAGTTACAGCTATGATGGGCTTTGTAAAGTTGTATTTTTCTCTTAAGATATCGTGAAGCTTAAAACCATTTATCTCAGGCATATCAATATCACTCAAAATCAAATCATAACTTGAAATATCGAGCTCAAAGACATCCTTTGCACTCTCATAAGTTTCTATGCTTATACCTTCAAAAAGTATCTCAACCATATCATTTAAAACCATTCTATTTAGCTCATTGTCATCTACGAAGAGTATCTTCATTGTCTTTGCTCTAGGGATTTTATATCGTAGTCAGTAAACTCTTCATCTAAGTACTTCTCTTTGATTTTTAAAAATTCATCTAGGTTGTTTAAAAAGAGTGTTATAAGAAGTGGATCAAAATGTGTACCTGAATCTTTTTTCATAATATCGAGAACTTTATCAAGTTCCATTGCTTCTTTGTAGCATCTCTTTGAACTTAGTGCATCAAAAACATCGGCGATAGCGATAATTCTCGCATATAGATGAATATCTTTGCCACTTAGTCCACTTGGATAGCCAGAACCATCCCATTTTTCATGGTGCTGCAAGGCAATAATGCGACCCGCATTTATAACAGGAAATCTCTCTGCACCCTCAAGCATCTTAGCCCCTATCACAGAGTGTTGCTTCATAATCTCAAACTCATGAGGCTCAAATCTACCAGGCTTTAGTAAAATTTTATCAGGGATTCCAACTTTGCCAATATCATGGAGCGGTGCAGCATATAACACAAGCTCGCACTCTTCTTTATCTAAGCCGTAGAGTCTTGCTAAGAGTTCAGAATAGTGGCTCATCCTTTTAATATGTCCACCAGTTTCTAAATCTCTAAACTCACTAGCACGACCGAGTCTAAAAGAGATTTCATACTCAGTCTCTTTTGAGAGAGTTAGTGCATCTTGAAGTTCCATAGTCCTTAGTTTTACTTGTTCTTCTAGTATCTCAGTTTGGTTAATTATCTGCTCATGATAGCGGTTTAATTTTGCGTAGTTTAGAGTCCTAGCACAGAGCACTTCTATATCGTAAGGCTTACCTATAAAGTCGCTTGCACCGAGCTTTAAAGCCTCACTCTCTCTTTCTGTATTTGCAGTTACCATAAGAATAGGAAGTAGCTTTAGTTTTGGGTTTTGTTTGATTATCTTTAGAGCTTCTATGCCGTCCATAGAGGGCATACATATATCTAAGAGGAGTACATCAAACTTCTGTTGTTCTAAGAGCTCAAGCGCTTCTTTTGCATTTATGGCGTTTGTTATTTTGACATTTGTGTACTCTAAAAATGCAGCTTCTATAAGATCAAGATTAAAAGGTTCATCATCTACAGCAAGAATTGAAAAATTGTCTAGCATTTGTACTCCAAAATATACTTTTGCTCATTTTACATCACAGTTACTATGCTTTAGCTTATTTCTAGCTTTGGGTTTACTAATGAGGGAGTGATGAAAATATAACTCTTTAGAGTAGATTTAGTAACATAAAGGTAAAATCACACTCTCTAAAAAATGGACAGTTGGGAGAGTGGCCGAATCCGCTACCTTGGAAAGGTAGTGTAGGGTAACCTACCGTGAGTTCGAATCTCACACTGTCCACCAGAACCAAACTACTTCTATGGTACAATCCTAAAACTATATATAAGTTTAAGGTTTGATATGAAACAACTTAAAATGTCCAATATTGAAAAGCATTTAAACTTGTTTGCCGATGGCAACAGTGAGTTTAATGGCATAAAATGGCTAGAACCTATCTTTGTTGCTATGGCAAGTGCATATGATGAAGACACTCCTTTTAAACTCTCTACCAATAATGAATATCTTTTAAATATGCTAAATTTAGAGTATAAAGACAATAAAACATATAGTCCTATAGAGATTATCAAGACCCGCGGAGGTTTAGAAAAGATTTCTGACCATCTAGCAAGCATCATGCTCCAAAACTTCGCATATCTACAACCAGCAGATAGAAAAGATTTAAGAGATTATTTACAATATCTTTTTTTAGAACTGATGAACAATGTTGCCGACCATTCTCAAGCAGATGGGCATGTTATGACACAATATTATAGTACAAATAAAAAAGTGCAATTTGCAATCGCAGATAGAGGTGTGGGCTTTTTAAGTAATCTTCAACTAAAGTACAATGACATTTATACCGAAGAAGAAGCTATATTTAAAGCTCTTGAAAAAGGGGTGACTGCTACGCCACAAAAGATGTACGGATCTGAAAAAAATGCTGGTTATGGTTTGTACGCAATGCTTGAAATTTTAAAAGAGACAAGGGGGAGTTTCGTAATTATTTCAAATGATACACTAGTGAGATATAAGAGCGACAACTACGATGTAAAAAAGCTAGAAAAAGCTTGGAAGGGGGTAGTCGTGGCGTTTGAATTTGATGAGGCTCAGATAAATTTTAGTATGGATGATTTTAATAGAAATTTTTTGTGGGGAGATATTGATGAAGACGAGGATTACTTTTAAGCAACCCTCTCTTTTGAATACTTAATAACAAAGTTTATAGTGTCTTTTATTCCTTGAGTTTCATTTACAAGTCTTACTCTATTTCTTATATATTTTATACCAAAAGCTCTTATAAAGATGCCAAAAAACTCATCTATAAAAGATTGAGTAACTTGCTCTACTCCAACAAAATCGAGTGTAACTGTTTCACCCTCTTTGTCTAGTTGCATTTTCATCTTTTTTCTAATTATTTCTCCAGCACCTCTTGAGCCAATAAACTTAAAGCCACCAGTTTCATTCATAATATTTATTACCATTATCGGAGTCTCCTTTGAAGTTTTTTGCCAAATTATAGCAAAATAGATGATTTGTGTATACTGTTATATCGGCTAAATTATTTAACTAAGCCTAAAAATATTACCAATGTTATATTATTAATAATATACAAAGAGTCAAATAAGGATAAAAAATGGATTTAATACTTTTACAATCATTCTTACTGTGGTGCTCTCTTATTAACATCTCTATACTTTTGATATGGTTTGCCATGTTTGTGGTGGCTTATGAATTTATCTATAACTTACACAATAGATGGTTTAAAATATCATACGAAACATTTGACTCTATTCACTACGGTGCGATGGGATTTTGGAAGCTAACTGTTTTCTTTTTTAATCTTGTGCCATATATTGTTTTACGAACTATCATATAAAAGAATTTTAAGGAGAGAACATGCTCGAGAGGGGTTTTAAAGAAGCAAACAATAAAATGGTTGACTATCTTGTGGATATTGGAGCACTTCACTCTAGCAGGATTATAGAAGCTTTTAGAAGTATTGATAGAGCTGATTTTGTAGTTGATAGAAACTCTGAAAATATTTATGAGGATTATCCTCTTGGCATAGGTAATGGACAAACAATCTCTCAGCCAAGAACTGTGGCTATGATGCTTGAGATGCTCTCGCCAAAAGAAGCAGATAACGTTTTAGATATAGGGAGTGGTTCTGGATGGACAACGGCACTTTTGGCCTGTATTGTGGGTGAGGGCGGCTCTGTAGTTGGAGTTGAGAGGGTAAAAGAACTTGTAGAGTTTGGAAGCACAAACCTAAAGAAGTACAAATTTAAAAATGCTAAAATAGTAAAAGCTGGTGATGAGCTTGGCATCCCTACAAAGAGGTTTGAGCGCATCTTAGTCTCTGCAGCTGCGGATGAGCTTCCTTTTGAGCTGATAAAACAGTTAAAAGTTGATGGAAAATTAGTCATTCCAATCAAAAGTTCGATTTTTGAGATTATAAAAAAAGAGGATGGGAGCTTTGATGCTAATGAGCACTATGGCTTTACATTCGTACCTTTGATTTATTGAAGTAAAACAAGGAGCAAAAAATGTCACAAACAGCATGGCTTAGTAAAAAGCTAGATAGCGGAAAGATTTTGTGTCAGGCGTGTGCACATGTGTGTAAGCTTGATGAGGGTGAGTATGGCATCTGTGGAGTGAGAAAGGTTGAAGATGGCGAGCTGAAACTTCTGGTTTATGGGCTTGCAGCTGCTGTAAATATTGACCCAGTAGAGAAAAAACCGATGTTTCATTTTCTACCAAAAACCAGAGTTTTCTCTGTAGGAACAGTAGGATGCAACCTCTCTTGTCAATTTTGCCAAAACTACGACATATCACAATACCCAAAAGAGCCACCTCACAAGATAACTGGTCGTGATTTTCCACCACAAAAGATTGTAGATGCTGCGCTTGAACACGGTTGTGAGTCAATCGCATACACCTATAATGAGCCGATAGTTTTTTTTGAGTACACCTATGACACAGCAAAACTCGCTCATGCAAAGGGGATAAAAAACATCTATGTAACAAGTGGCT
>JAVEST010000025.1:0-19087 GCA_034006465.1 Sulfurimonas sp.
GCTTAGTGATTGTGCTTAATCCTAAAGCCTCACTTTCGAGTTATTTCACTCTCTCTTTTAGGAAGTGAGGTTTTAACCTCGCTCTACAAGGCTTTAAAATTTTATCAGACTAGAATTAAGTCGCTTAGTGATTGTGCTTAATCCTAAAGCCCTCAGCAATTAAAAGAGTTTTTATCTCTTCTTTTATCTCGCCTTGAAACTCCATAAAACCATCTTTAAAAGCACCGCCACAGCCAAGTTTTTTCTTAAGAAGTTTTAGAGTTTTGCTGGCATCTTCTTTTGTGAGGAAAAATTCTCCGACTAAGGTTACAGTTTTTCCTCTTCTTTTTTCTTTTGCAAAGACTAAGAGGTGTTTTTGTGGTTCTAAGATCTCATCGGCTATTTGTGAGGCTCTAGGACTCTGGACTTGTGCCCATCCATCTTCAATCTCCGCACCTATGAAGATATCTAGTTTTTTGCCTCTGCTCATAGCTATATAACTCTTTGAGAGAGTATGCTTATCTTTTTGTTTGTGTGAGTGTCAAGATTTTGTAAAAGCTCTTCTTTTGTAGTCTCATCTTTTGGATACAAAACAACTACAACTTCATCGCCTTTTTTTAAAAATGCCTTTTCACCAAACTCTGTATATCTTGTAGCACCTATGCAGATAATGGCATCTTTAGGGTTTGAACAAGCTGCTATATATTCGTTTAATGGCTCAAGTGGACCGTAGTCCTTTTGTGTATTTATCTGATGGAGCATCCACTCAAGTAGTTTTTCATAAAAGTAGCTATAACCACTTAGCTCAACATCTTCCCCATAAGCGTGAAACTCTCCATCACGACGCAAAAAGCTTGCAATCGAGTAAGAGTCCATTACTCCGCCTTTTTTAAACTGATCTATCTCTATAAGAGTGTTGCTAAAACCCTTAGAACTCTCTCCCCAGTTTTTCTTATCGCTAATCTTATCTGCATCTGCTACTCTAATCGAGCAATCATTAAATGCGCCAAAGTGTGTTGGAGTGATTTTTGTAAGTTTTCCTGCACTATATGAAAGTTCGCAAATAAGCCCAACTTCAGGTTCAGCTTGAACATTTACATTTTCGTTTGGGAGTTTTATATGTGAGGTTGATAGAGGATAAACGCTTAAAATATTCTTTGCATCTAGAGCTAGACCGCTATCATGATTTGGAGGTTCTGGAAGATAAAAGGGGAACATCCCCTTTGGTGCAGCTTCATCTGCAGTTACGATATCTTTAAAGTCTTGCATCTCTCCAGCTTGCTCTAAGTGAAGAGCAAAATTTCCAGCGATGCCAAGCCCTAAAAATTTTTTATACTTTGCCATTTTATAAACTGCCACTCAGTTTTGCTTCTGCATACTCTTCGTAAGAGCCTTTGAAATCTGTTACACTTCCATCAGGATGAATCTCTATAACACGAGTTGCAAAGGCATCTAGTAGTTCACGGTCATGAGATACACAGATAACATTTCCCTTAAATTCATGCAAAGCTTCACCAAGTGCGATAATAGCCTCTAAATCAAGGTGGTTTGACGGCTCATCTAAAACTAAGAAGTTTCCACCTTCGAGCATCATTTTACTTAGCATCATTCTATGTTTTTCTCCACCAGAGATGCTTACCACTGACTTTTCTTGCTGCTCGCCATTAAACAGCATTCTACCTAAGCAGTTTCTTATCTCGGCTATATCTCTTTTAGGGTCATATCCTCTAAGCCAATCATAAAGAGTTCCATCACCTTTTATAATGTCTGCTGTATCTTGTGGAAAGTAAGAATTCTCAATCGTAGCACCCCAGTGAACTTCTCCACTTGTAGGTTTTAACTCTTCCATAATTATTTTTAAAAGCGTTGTCTTACCAGCACCATTTGGGCCTATAAGAGCTACTTTTTCATCTGGGATGAACTTTAAGTTTATATTTTTAAGAACTTCATTTCCATCAGAGTAGGTGTGATTTACATCTATGATATGAAGTGCTTCATCTCCCATAACTCTCTTTGCTTTAAAGACGATGCTAGGGTCTCTTCTTGAAGATGGTTTAATATCTTCGATGTTTAGTTTCTCTAACTGCTTTTGTCTTGAAGTCGCTTGTCTTGCCTTAGAAGCATTAGCGCTAAAACGGCGAACGAAGGCTTCAAGTTGCTCTTTTTCTTTCTCTTTTTTTGCAGTGTCAAGTTCAAGCTGCTTTGACATAACATTTGCAGCTATATACCAATCATCATAGTTTCCTGTAAACTCACGGATTTTTTGATAATCCACATCTAAGATATTTGTGACAACTGCATTTAAGAAGTGTCTATCGTGAGAGATTACAACCATAGTTCCCTCATGTCTTTGCAGCTCATCTTCTAGCCAGCTAATAGTCTCAATATCAAGGTTGTTGGTTGGCTCATCAAGGAACAAAACATCAGGTCTAGGATATAAAACTTGAGCTAAAAGAACCTTAAACTTATCAGCACTATCTAGTGTACTCATAAGGTTGTGATGAAGTTCAGCTCCGATACCAACATTTTCAAGTATTTTTGCAATGTTAACATCGTACTCATAAGTTGGATCTTCCTCAACACAGATAACTTCTAAATCTGCTAAACGGTTGTTTACCGCATCATCTTCAAAGTCGCCAGTTGCATAGATCTCTTCTTTTTCTTTTATAGCATCAAAGAGTCTTTTATTTCCATAAAGAACTGCATCCATAATTGTATAGTTTTCAAAAGCGTATTGGTTTTGCCCTAAAACTCCAACTTTGTTTGCTTTTGGAATGATTATTTCGCCATCAAACTCATTGATTTCGCCACTTAGGATTTTTAAAAAAGTTGTTTTACCAGCACCGTTTGCGCCGATGAGACCATATCTTTTATTGCGGTCTAGTTTGAGGTTAATATCTTGAAATAGCACTCTATTTCCATAACGCATAATTAGATTTCTTACAGTTACCATGATTGTTTCTCTTAGAGTGGATTTGCCCAACACAAATCTTTTGTTAGATTTATTTGGGCTATTTTGCGCGGATTATAGCCAAGAGTTGTTTAAAAGACGATTATACCGCTTTTATGTCTTGTAGCCTTTTAGTATATCATTTAGGCTTATAGTCATATGTGTTAGCGTTGAAGATGCATTTGAGATATCATCCATGCTCTTTTTATTTTCACGAGAGATTACTTCTATCGCTGCTACTTTGTGAATCATAGACTCAACTGTTTTAGAGTTGTCGATATAACCAGTTACAGTCTCATCAACTTGAACGATTGAACGCTCTATGGATACCATACTTGTGTTTATCTCACTCTGCGCACTATTCGCATCAGAAGAGAGAACCTCTATAGCCTTTGCATTGTTTGAGATACTTTGACTAGCATCTATGACAGATTGCATAATTATGCTAATAGTCGCATTTATCTCGGAGAGTGATTTTTGAGTTCTCTCTGCAAGTTTTCTTACTTCATCAGCAACTACGGCAAAACCCCGTCCATGCTCGCCGGCTCGTGCTGCTTCTATGGCAGCGTTAAGGGCAAGAAGATTTGTTTGATCTGCAATGTCTGAAATAACTGTAAGAACATCCTTAACTTGAGTAGCATCTGCGCTTAATTGCTCTAGTTTGTGGGATAATTCTAGTTCATCTTTTGCTCTGTCTTGTATCTCATTTGCGAGGTGAATTATCTGCTTATTTGCACCTTTTAAAATCTCCCCAGCTGAGTTTATATCATCTTTTGTAATCTTAGCTTGTTCTATTGATTTGCTTAAAATATCTTGCAGATTTTTACCCTCTTGTGAGACATTGTTTACAATGTCACTCTCTTTAGCTGCTTTTTCTTTCATACTTGAAGATGTCTCTGAGAGAGTTTGGGCAATTTGTGTGTTTTGAGATGATGATGTTTTTGCTTCTGAGACTGTTAGCCTGACTTTATCTATAAAAGCATTGATGTTTTGTGCAACTTCTGAGATTTCATCACCAAGAGGAACGATGATTTTACTTGTTAAATCTCCCTCACCCATTGCTAGATTATATGAAGCATCTTGAAGTGTATTTAGTTTTGAGATGATAAATTTTTGAACTAAAAATATACTAATGAGCATTAAAGCTAAGATGATAACTATAGAGGTTGCAACAGTCATATCCCTAGTCTCTTTAACATTTTCTAAGACCTCTGCCTCATTAATATCTACTATGATTCCCCAGGACTCGCCAAGTATTTCTATGGGAGAATAAGAGCTTAGAACCTCTTCTCCTTTAGAATTTTTTGTTATCCATGAGCCATTTTCGCCTTCTCTTATCTTATCTAAGGACTTTGATGTTATCTTAAATGTACCTACGGAGGTGTTAGCTACTTTTACATTCTCATCTTTAATCTTTTTATAAAAACGACCATCGTTTTTCATATATCCATCAAGAGAGAGCAAAATAGCTTTACCTGTTAATCCTAGTCCAGCTCTTTGATAGTCATCCTTGAAATTCATAACGCTATTTATCTTATCTTTTGGGATTTGAAATATAACAGCTCCCTCAAAATCATCTCTAAAGTAAAGTGGAGATGCTAAAAACATTGCAGGTTCGTTATAGCTTGGTTCATAAGTGCTAAAATCAGCAAAGGCTACTCCATCTACTGATAGTTTGGAAGCTTTTTTAAAGGCAAGGGCTAGTCCAGAATCCGCATAGATTCCATTAACTAAGTTTGTACCGAAGTCTTTTTCTTTTTTAACAGAGTAGATAACATCGCCACTTGCGTTTACAATAAAGATATCATAGAGTCCATAGTTTTTTAAGATCTGCTCATAAGTTGGGTGGGTTTGAACATGGTTTGCTGAGTACTCTTCTTTATGATTTTTGTTCATCATAAGTTTGTCTTTTTGGGAGAGTTTATGTTCGTTATCTACTATATATAGGTATTGTGCAATGAGGGCATGCTTTGTTTTTGGTAGATACTCCTCAGCTGTTTTTTTAGGTTTAACGCCTTTTATAGCGAAGTTGATATTTGGTAGATATTCATCTTTATAGTGTTGTAGAAGTTTTGCCTTTATCTCATCGCTACTTATATCTTCAAGAGATGTTAACTCTAAGAAACCCTCATCCAAAGCCCACATAGCTTGAACTGTGGCAGAGTCTGCAGTCCTTGAGCGGAGTAGATTTTCTAAAGAAGCAAAAAAGTCAACAAGGTGCTCCTTTTTTGACTCTTTTACTGCATCTAAAAGGGCCATATTGCTCTTTACTAGAGAGTCAGACGCACGGCTAATTGAGATTGACATAATGCTAAGAGCCATAACCAGTAGAGATACTGCCATCAGAGTGATGACTTTAAATTTTATACTCTTAATATTCATTTATATCCTTTATATTTTTTGTTCATTCCCTTTGTATTGCACAAGCATATTATTAAGAGCATCAAAAAGCTTATCACTATTAGCTTCCATAGTTTTAAGATTAGCAACTATGGTGTCTTCATTTTCTATTCTTGTGTCTTCTTCGTCAAAGTAAACGATGCTGTTTAACACACTCTCATGAACTGTTTTATGAGGCACAAAGGCATCTTTATATGCCTGTGTATTTCCAAATCTCTCTTTGCCCGAGCCTTCATACCATTTTCCTAATCTACACTCTGTATGTTTACTAAATGCTTTGCTCTTATCTGCTGCGATTATAGAGTCATAAGCATTTGATTTGTAGATTATATGGTCGACTTTAGCTAAGACTATAAAGACTTTATTTTCCATATCGTTTATAACATCAGCCATCTCGACGGCCTCAGAGTTCAAGTTTCTCATAGTATCATTAAATTCTTCAACTGAAACTGAAGCCTCATCAGCAAGAGCTGTCATTGTTTCAGATTTACCTAAAATATTGCTAGCTTCTTGTTTCATAGAGTTTATAGAGATAGTTATCTCGCTAGTTGCTTTTTGAGTTCTCTCAGCTAGCTTTCTTACTTCATCAGCAACAACTGCAAAGCCACGACCATGTTCACCTGCACGAGCTGCTTCTATTGCAGCATTGAGAGCTAAAAGATTTGTCTGTTCTGCTATATCTTTTATAAGGTCAACAATGGAAGTTATCTCAGTTGTTTGATCGTTTAATCCACCTATAGAAGAGTTGCTATCGCTTATTTGCTCTACTAAGTTTTGCAGTTTTTCTAAGATATCATCTACTGCACTCATAGAGTTATTTGATGTTTGAGCTGTGTTTTTTGTTGTAGATTGAACTATGCTTAACTCTTGTATAACGCTTGACATCTCATTTTGGATAAGCCCTAAACCATCGCCAATACTTCCTACATTTCTAACGTTTGAGCTAAAGTTTATAAAGAGCTGCTTCTCATGAGATGTTTTCATTGCATTGATACCATCTTGCACATTTTTAATAGCCTCAGCAAAATCACCATTTAAGCCTTGGGAGTTTAACTCATAACTAAAATCTCCTTGTGAAGCTTTATGTACAGAGGTATTGATTCTTGATGTCAGTTCCTTTATGAGATCTACAAGTGTTGCAAGGAGTTGTGTTATCTCATCCATCTCATTATTTGTCTTGGATGTTCTATCAACCGTTACAGAGAGGTCTCCATTTAATGTAATGCTACCTATAATGGATTTAAAGTTATCTATGGAGTTTGTTATGCTAAGTGATACACTGCTTGATATATATATTAAAAAAGCAAGAATTATAAGTGTAATAGATAGCACAGCAATAAGAGACTGAAATGAAGATGAGACGAGATCCTCGGATAGGTTTATTGTATTTGTAGCAAGAGTGTCTTCAAACTCTTTTAGTTTATTTATTTTTTTTGTGATAGTTTTAAACCACAGGGTCGCATCTACACCAAAGTTGCTCTCTTTTGAATCTGCTATGGCTCTAAACTTATCTACCTCTACAAATGAAGGGTCCGACTTTATGTTTTCATACACCTTTTGAGTATCTTCATCAGAAACGCTTAAAAAAAGATTTGTGAGTGCATTTTGCTCAGAGACCAAAGATGCAAACTTTGCAGCGGTCGCTCTTGAGAAGCTATCTTTTGCAAAAACTCCAGATAAAACGGCTCTCTCTATTCCAGCTCTCTCTTTAGAGGAGATAAAGATTGCAAAACCATTAAAGTCAGTTCTTAGAGTACTCTCTTTTGGGATTGTTGAGAAGTTACTTACCATATCTATGAGTTGCTTGTTTAGTGCAGTGTAGAAAGAGACAGCATCTTTTACTTCACAACTGAGTGTAGTTACTTTTTTTCTCATCTCTTGCACTGAGCTTAGCTTTATCTCGTTAGTGACTCTCGAAGATGCAAAAGAGTTGTGAGAAGCTATGTAAGCGCTAAGTTCTTCTAACTTAACATCAGTATCAGCATGCTGTTTTGGTAGGATATCTTTAAAACTCTCACCATTAGAGCCTATAAAGCCAGCACTTGCACCTCTCTCTTTTTGCAACTCATGCAAAACGGCACTCATCTTTACAGATAAGTTTATCAAAGAGGCAGTCTCTTTTGAGTTGTTGTATCCACTCCAAGTATCATAAGTACTCTTAAAAGAGAAGAGTGCTATTACTATAAAAGTAATAGAAGTTAAGAAAATCAGCTTGTTTCTAATCGACATATTTCTCATTGATAAGCCCCTTGTATTTTCAAGTTTGTTTATTATAGCTATTTTAAATAAAAGCGGTATAAAACTAAATATAACCAAAACTAGCTATAAAGAAAGACCTTTAAAAATACTTAAAAAATATAGCTACTATTATAACCAAACTTTATATGTAATTACTGTAAAATGCTGCATGCAAATAAGAGAATTAGATTTAAAAGAGCTAGAGATGGCTTATGGTGTGTTAAGACAATTAAGAGGTGAACTCTCATATAAAGAGTTTGAAGATCTCATCTATGATATGAGATATATGAATTACACTATGTTTGGTATTGTTGAGGGTGAAGAGCTTATCACCTATGCGGGAGTGGCTGTTCAGACAAATCTATATCATAAAAGACATCTATATGTTTTTGATTTGGTTAGTGATGATAAGTATAAGTCAAAAGGTTATGGGGCAATGATGCTAGACTTTTTAGGCGACTATGCAAGAGCTTCAATGTGTGAGAATATTGTTTTATCATCAAATTTTATAAGAGTAGATGCACATAGATTTTATGAGAAAAATGGCTTTGAGAAAAAAAGTTACATTTTTCTCAAAACACTTGTCTAAACTTAAACGATAGCTGCTGGAGTAGATCTAGTAGAGAGTTCATTGTCTATCATTAAAAGTCCATAACCATCTTCTTTGACAAGCTTTATCTTAGAGATGATTTCTGAAACTGAAGCTTCTTCTTCAACTTGCTCATTTACAAACCACTGAAGTAGATTATAGGTAGCGTGATCTTTTGACTTTAGAGCTAAGTCACTCAGGTTATTTAGTCTTGCAGTCATCATCTGCTCATGCTCTAAGCTCAACTCAAAAACATTTAAGAGCGTACCAAAACTCTTAGGCGGTTTTTCAATACTCTTTAGTAAAACATGCGCACCTTGCTCTATAAGATAGTTATAAATTTTTGTAGCGTGCATATGCTCCTCTTCATACTGCATCTTAAACCAGTTTGCAGCACCGTTAAAATCTTTGTTGCTACAATACGAAGACATCGCAAGATAGAGGTAAGCAGAGTAAAATTCGTGATTGAGTTGCTTTTCTAAGTCTTTTTTCATTTTTTTAGTTATCATTTTTTCTCCTTAAACTTTATCTATTGTAGGCTAATAAGCATTAATAAATGATAAACAAAATAGGCTACTTTATACTGCTTTTAATGACAAAAACTCTATCATAACTTTATGAAAATAAAATCATTATATATATCTGCACAAGAAAAAAGTGCTGGAATGTTGTTTGTCTCCATGGGCATGATGGAAATACTAAAAAGAAACTTGCCTAGTGTTGCTTTTTTTAGACCTATAATTTTGTCTAAGGATAAAGTTGATAAAGATATCGAGTTTATACTAAAGAGATATAGCATTGATATGAAGTATGAAGATGCTTATGGATATGACATAGAGTATGTTGAGATGATGCTCTCATCTGGACGATTTAATGAGCTTATGAATCAGCTTATTACAAAATTTAAAAAGTTAGAGAGTGAGTATGATTTTGTTCTTTGTGAGGGGATTAGAAGATCGTTTTTAACAACAACTATAAACTATGATCTAAATATAAAGATAGCTCAAAACTTCTCAAGCTCTATCATTAATGTCATAAGTGCAAAAAATGCTAGCGCACAAGAGGTTTATGAAGATGTACTTATGGAGGCTCAAAACATAAGTTCAGAGGGTTGTGAATCTTTTGCAACCTTTATAAATAGACTAAGTGATGAGGGCTATGAGGAGCTTCAAAAAAAGCTAAGTAAGAATAAAATAAATGCTTATCTATTTAAAGAGATAAAAGAATTAGACCGTCTTAGTGTTCAAGATGTTATAGAAGCCTTAGATGCAAAACCCATCCTTCTTGGTGAAAAAGATCATACAAGAATCATAAAAGGCATCAAAGTTGCAGCTCTTAGTTTGGATAACTTTTTAGAGCATATTGAAGAGGATGATTTAGTTATCGTCCCAGCTGATCGCTCAGATATAATAGTTGGGCTGATCTGCGCCTTGTACTCTAAAAACTACCCAAATATCAACGCTATAGTTCTACCTTTTGGAATAAAGCTTCATAAAAATGTAGAAAAACTTATAGATGGGCTTGAGGATTTTAAGATTCCGCTTCTTTTAGTCGAGGGAGATACTTATGAGACTGCAAAAACTATCTCAAATATCAATGCAAGACTAAGAGTTACAAGTGAGAGAAAAATTTCTTTAGCACTTGGACTTTTTAACTCAAATGTTGATATGAAACTCATCGAAGCAAAGATTGACTCATCAAAGCGTGATGTAATGACACCGATGATGTTTGAGTATAAACTCTTCGAATTAGCAAGATTAAATAAAAAACGAATTGTTTTGCCTGAGAGTATGGAAGAGAGAATTTTAAGAGCTGCTGAGATAACACAAAGAAGAGGTGTAGCAGATATCATACTTTTAGGGGATGAAGAGAAGGTAAGAGAAAACTATCTAAGATTAGGACTTGATTTAGCAGATGCAACTATTATAGACTACAAAAACTCTCATTTACTAGAAGGGTTTGCAGAAGAATTTTACGAGATGAGAAAGCATAAGGGCTTAAGTAGAGAAGCAACCATAGAAGCTATGCAGCACGCAAACTACTTTGCAACTATGATGGTACATCTTGGATATGCTGATGGAATGGTGAGTGGAGCTGTTCATTCAACGGGAGATACTATCAGGCCAGCTCTTCAAATCATCAAAACAAAACCAGATATCTCAGTAGTCTCAAGCGTTTTTTTTATGTGTATGCAGACTCAAGTTTTAGTCTATGGAGATTGTGCCATAGTCCAAGACCCAGATGCACAGACTCTAGCACAAATTGCCATTTCATCGGCATCTACTGCAGAAGCCTTTGGCATCGAGCCAAAAGTTGCGATGCTCTCATACTCAACAGGAGAGAGCGGGAGTGGTGCTGATGTAGATAAGGTTAGAGAAGCAACCCAGATAGTAAAAGCAAAAAGACCAGACTTACTTATAGAGGGGCCAATTCAGTACGATGCAGCAGTAAATAAAAGCGTAGCACAAACAAAACTTCCAAACTCAAAAGTAGCGGGGGAGGCTAGTGTCTTTATATTTCCAGATTTAAACACTGGAAACAACACCTATAAAGCAGTTCAACGCTCAAGTGGAGCAATTGCCATAGGGCCGATACTCCAAGGACTCAACAAACCCATCAATGATTTGAGCAGGGGATGCAGCGTAGAAGATATAGTAAATACCATAGCCATAACATCAATACAAGCAGGACAAAAATAGTGAGAGTCGCAGTTATAAACTCAGGTAGTTCATCTTTAAAGTTTAAACTTTTTAATATGGATACTAATGAGGTGATTTACTCTACAGTTGTAGAAAAAATAGGTGAAAAAAACTCTGCTATAAAGAGTCATAGTCAAGCACTTGAACTTATAGAAGTTGATTTTTCCACTATAGATATTATTGGGCATCGCGTGGTTCATGGTGGAGAGGAGTTTACAAAACCAACTCTACTAGATGAAGAAGTTATAAAAAAACTAGAAGATTTAACGCATCTAGCACCTCTACATAATCCCGCAAACTTAGAGGGCATCTTAGTTGCAAAACAAAAAGCGCCAAAGATAGCACAAGTAGCAGTTTTTGACACAGCATTTCACTCAGAGATGCCACAAGAAGCCTATCTGTATGCGCTTGATTTTGAGCTGTATGAAAAACATAAGATTAGAAAATACGGCTTCCACGGAACCTCTCACTCCTACCTTTTAAAAGAGACAGCTAAAGAGCTAAACAGAGAGGAAAATGAGTTAAATATCATAACTTTGCATCTAGGAAATGGTGCTAGTGCATGTGCTATAGAAAATGGTAAAAGTATCGACACTTCTATGGGATTTACTCCACTTGAAGGTCTTGTTATGGGAACAAGATGTGGAGATATAGATCCTGCAATAGTTTTGTATATGCAAAGAGATTTAGGAATGGGTCGTGATAAAGTAGATGAGATTTTAAATAAAAAGTCAGGGCTTCTTGGGCTTTGCGGAACTAGCGATATAAGAAATATACTAGAGCAAGATGATGAACGCTCTAGACTAGCTATCGACATCATGACAAGAAGAGTTAAGAAGTATATCGGTGCATATATAGCACTGCTTGGCAGAGTAGATGCGATAGTCTTTAGTGGAGGTATAGGGGAGAATTCTGCTTATATAAGAGAGAGAATAGTAGATAAAAACCTAGCAAAAGATATACCTATCTTGGTTATAAAAACCAATGAAGAGCTTGAGATTGCTAGGCAGTGTTTAGCTTTTAAAGACTTTGGGAGTAAAAATAGTTCTTCTTAGCTATAGAGCTTAACTCTTTTAAGTTCTCATCTGAGAGTGGCCTGTTTTTTATCTTATAAACCATATTTACTAAGTAGTCATAAGAGCTTAAATCTACATTCTTGCTAAGTAGTGCTTCGGTAGAAAGAAAGTTTACTATCTCTTTATGTGAGAGTGAGGTGTAGCTGTTTTGCAGGTTTGTTAGCATAATATCAGCAGCTTCATTGTCCTCATCAAAGATCCTTTTTGCTATTTTTTTAGAAGCTTCTCTATCTATTCCTCTTGAGTAGAGGTTATTAGCGATATTGTTTGATAGAGAGTTTGACTGAGTTCTCGCTTGCGGGTTTATAGTCGATGCAAAAAGCGGTGAGAGTGTTAAAGATGAGGTAAGTAAAACTAAAGATAAGATATTTTGGTTTTTTTTCATTTTCTATCCTTAAAGCTTGAGTTCTTATGGCCTTTATGGATATCAGTATATCTCTCTTTTGTAAACAGAAAAGTTAGTTATTTATCGCTATTTATATTTTAGTTTTGAGAGTAGATTTTGAGAGTTTGTTTTGTAAATATATAAAAAAGTTTAAACCCCTAAGAAAAGGGGTTTAAAAGTGGATTATAAAGGTGTTACGTTTTCAGCTTGTGGGCCTTTTTGACCTTCGCCTACTTCAAAAGTAACTCTTTGTCCCTCAGCTAGAGAAACACGACCACCACCAGAGTGGTTTACTTGACGAAAGTGTACAAATACATCTTTTCCGCCATTATCTTGTTGAATAAATCCATAACCTTTTTCTTCGTTAAACCATTTAACTGAACCGTCTTGTAATTCTGCCATTGCAATACCTCATGCATAAATAATCACTTCGCTAGAAGTGGAGTCAAAAATTGGAGAGTCTTTAGGGTCACAATTGAGCATATTACTAAATTACACACTAAAGATGAACTCGAGCCTCATCTTTTCATCGCAACTATTGTATCTTAATTATTTCATTTATAGCAATAGATTAAGTGTTAAACAAATGAAGTTAAATGTCGATATGTTAACTATAGTAACAAACAAAGGAAACACCATGCAAATATCATCAAATATGAGTGCAACTAGTACTCCTGTAAAAAGTTCAAATGTCATTAAACCTCTCTATACTGAGAAGATATCTCAAGATGAGGTAAAAGAGATTAAAGAGCAGTTAGCTAAAAATTCTTTAGCGATGGCTTTTAACTCAACTACTATTCAGAGTACTTTTTCAAGTCCGCAAGATAAGTTTGCACAGGACTACAAAGATTTCCAAAGCTTTTTAAGTGACATCGGATATAGTGGAAAACCGATTGCAGAGCTAAGTAAAGATGAGGCTGCTGAGCTTATAAGCGAAGATGGCATCTTTGGAATTAAGCAGACTTCAGAGAGAATAGCAAACTTTGTAATTAACGGTGCTGGCGGAGATGAAGATAAATTCCGTGCTGGTAGAGAAGGGATGCTTAGAGGTTTTGCCGAAGCAGAGCAAATGTGGGGAGGAAAGCTTCCTGAGATTTCTCAACAAACCATGGCAAAAGCTACGGAGATGGTAGATAAAGCTATGCATGGCTTAGGTTTTTCTATTATAAATCAGGAGGTTTAATAACTGCGGTTTTTTTCGCAAGTGGGACTTTTAGGAATGCTAATCAATGGCATTCACCACAATGAGTCCCGTTCACATCGGAAGTGTGACTTTAATCCCGCAAGATGAGTCCTGTAAAAAAGTGAGGTTGAAGCCTCACTTTCTAGTTATTTCAGACTCTCTTAGGCTGGAAAATCTAGCCTTTTAGACTCACTATCACCCTTTTCTTCTTTAGAGTCAGAATTTTTATCCGCTTCATTTTTATAAGTTTCTTTTCCAGTTAGCTTCTCTTGAGTCTCTTGCGCTAGCTGTTGCTGCGCTTTTATTTTCATCATATTTGCACTTGAGGCTACTGCCAAATCTTGTCCGCTAGGATTTGCTGGAGCTAGGGCTGCGGCTATAACTGCATCTGCATTAGCTATAGTCTCTTGTGGAGTTGAGCCAGATTTATAAGAGATGGAGACTTCGCCTCCAATGGCGTACATTCTGCCATCAGGTCCTTTTTGGTAGGTGTAAGATGCACCTCCTGTGGCAGCTCCACCACTTTGGTGTGCAGCTTCATGAGCACGAACCTCTGCATCTCTTGATTGTAAGTCTAGAACAAGCCTTTTTTCATCTTCACTAAGTTCATTTTGTGGTTTTTTTTCTTCAACACTCTTTTCTTCAACATTTTTCTCTTCTTCTGTTTCCTCCGCTCTAGGCTTTAAAGAGGTTTGATAGTTAGTGCTAGTTGAATAAAGTGTGTTTGATGTAATGTTCATAATATAGATTATACAAACGAGTAAGTTAAAATCAGCTATTATTTCATAATTAAATAAAATGGATGAGATAATGATATTTGAACTTCAAGATGAATATATAGAGCTTTTTAAACTTATAAAGGTTTTAGATTTAGTAGATAGCGGCGCAGATGCAAAGAGAGTAATTAGCGAGGGCTTTGTTAGAAGGAATGGCGAGAAGGAACTTAGAAAAAGAGCAAAAATAGTCTCGGGCGATGTCATAGAGATAGCCGAAGTTCGTATAGAGGTTAAATAAAAATTATATGCCGAAAAACTCGGCATAAAGTAGATTTATTTTAACCCACTAATATATTTAGCAATAGCGACAATCATATCTCTAGTAAGACCAGAAGTTGAGTCTTTCATTAGCTGGCTAGTTTTGTGCATAGTGTAAGCTCCAACTCTATTGTCTTGATCTCTATACGCTCTTATTGTCAGGGCTAAGACAGTTGCGTCCATGCCAGCTATTGCTGCAACTCCCTCAAGAGGACTTTTTTGAGCATTTTCGCCATGACACAATGAACAGCGCTGTTTGTAAAGTTTTGCACCATCTGCCGCCATTAAACTCATACTTGCTAATAGTAGCACTATAATAAACTTTTTCATTTTTTAACCTCCATTAATTAAGTTTCATTTTACTTTAGTAATTATTAAAGAACACTTATATGATTAAATATTGTTAACTTAGCTAGTAAAGTTCATATATTTATTAAGGTCGCCAATTCAAGTTTAAAGCGCAACACTCTTAAAATTCAATAGGTGGATATTTACTTTGTAAAAACCTAAACTAGACCCAAGAGTGCAACAAGTAGCACTGGTGGAGTGATGAGGAGTCCTACTTTCATATACTCGCCCCATGTGATTTTAACACCTTTTTTGGCTAAGACATGCAACCATAAAAGAGTAGCAAGTGAGCCTATTGGTGTCATTTTTGGACCCAAGTTTGAGCCTAAAATATTTGCATATACAAGTGCCTCATTTCCTGCGTATCCAACATGGTCAATCGCTATATCCATAATCATAATAGTTGGCATATTGTTCATTATAGAGCTTATAATAGCAGATAAAAACCCTGTTCCAATGATTGCAACTGTCTCTCCATGTCTGTTTAACTCGATTATCCAAGATGCGATTACCTCTGTAAGTCCTGCGTTTTTAAGACCATAAACAACTACATAAAGACCTATGCTAAACCAAACAACCTGCCAAGGTGCCGCTTTTATTGTAGTAATTGGTTTTACAGCCTTGTAATGATTTGCAATTGCTAAAAATATTAAAGCTCCTCCAAGTGCAAAAACTGAAACTGGTAAATTGTAAAAATCTCCTATAAAATAACCAAGCATCAATAGTGCAAGAAAGAACCATGAAAATTTAAACATAGTTTGATTTTTAATGACAGAAGATGCTTCTGGCAGGGTGGAGACATCAATTCTAAAAGGTATATCTTTACGAAAGTAAATCCAAAGAACAACTATAGATGCGAAGATTGCTAAGAGGTTTGGTAAAAACATATTTTTTGCGTACTCAACAAAGCCAATATTAAAATATCCAGCAGTTACAATATTGGTTAGATTTGAAATCACAAATGGACTTGAGGCACTATCACCAATAAAACCGCCTGCCATTAAAAACGCGAAGATTGCCAAAGGCTTCATCTTTAAGTACTTCATTTTAGCAAGTAGTATTGGTGTAAGTATGAGAGCCGCTCCATCATTTGCAAAAAATGCAGCAACTATAGCACCTAAGAGTAAGATGTAGACGAACATCTTATGTCCATTACCTCCACTTAGTTTTGCCATTTTAATGGCTGCGTATTCAAAAAAGCCTATCTCATCAAGAATCATAGAGAGGATTATGATGCCGATAAATGCAAGAGTGGCATCCCACACAATGTTTATAACACTAATAACATCTGTAAAACTTACAACTCCAAATAAGAGCGCTATAACCGCTCCTATAACGGCAGTTGTACCAATTTGAAGACCTCTTGGTTGCCAGATTACAAAGAGTAAGGTGACTGCAAAAACTAAGATAGCTAGTGCCATAAATATTCCTTAATTTTTATATATATTGAATCCTATGATGGTTCTATAAACTTATTCTGTGTCAAGCAAAAAATGACGAAACACGCCTCATCTTAAACAAATAAATTGTCATCCTGAACTTGATTTGGGATCCAACTTAACAATTTTACGAGAGCATTCTATTCTAAAAGAGACTATAGCATAAGTAAATTTAAGTATATCAATATATCTTGATTTAGCAATTTGATTCTGTTATAATCTTTTTAATTTAAAGGAGATAGATGTGGAAGTTTTCTTAAAAAGTGTATCAGCATTAAATGATGATACACGAGTATTGCTATTGCGTTTTCTTGATAAATATGGCGAGACCTGTGTATGTGATCTGCAAGCATCTCTGGATATGATTCAGTCACGCCTCTCACGGCATCTTAAAATTTTAAAAGATGCTGGGTTTTTAAGAGTAAATCGCAGAGGAACTTGGGGCTATTACTCCATCAGAAGTCCACTTGACCGTTTTCGTAGTGAAGCTTTAGAAGAGATTCGCTGTTTAGATGTAGTGCTACCAGAACTTAAAAAACTATCTGAGAGTGCAGGGTGCAAAGTATGAAAAAAAGAGTGTTGATTTTATGTACGGGTAATAGTTGTCGCTCCATCATAGCAGAGGCCTTAGTCAACGCAAAGCTTGGAGACTATATAGAAGCACAAAGCTCTGGCATCAAAGCGAGTGGTAGTGTAAATCCAAATGCAAAAGCTCTTTTAGAAGAAAAAGGCTATTGGAGAGATGAGTATCACTCTAAAGTGATTGAAAAAGTGTTAGATACTCCTTTTGACTTAATCGTAACAGTATGTGACCATGCAAAAGAGACCTGCCCAGTCTTTCCAAAGGCTGTTAAAACTGTACATATGGGTTTTGATGATCCATCTGGCAAAGAGTTTAAAGAGTATGAAAAAACACTAGATTTAATGGAAGAAAAACTTCTTCGAGCAGTCAAAGAGGAGCTTTTAAAAAAGTGAAAATTTAACTTCATCTTGTATTTGGGCGAGGCTTTAAAATCAAAATGATTTTGAAGTTGATAGGACTTTTCGGAAGTGAGGCTTTTAGGAACGCTAACCCGTGGCGTTCTCCACGATGAGCCTCGCCCTGCATGGCTTTAAAACCAAAGTACAATTTATAAGCCATCTCTTGCGGACTTAGCGCTCCTAGAAACTTCGTTTACTAAGGGTAGTTGCGGCTAATATTATTATAAAGGAAAAATCATCATGAAAATAGAAATTTTAGGAACAGGTTGTGCAAAGTGCAAAACCTTAGAAAAAGTAGTTAAAGAAGCAGTTGCAAAGAGTGGTAAGTTTGCTCAGGTTGAAAAAGTAGATGACATTATGAAAATTATGGAGTACCAAGTAATTAGTACTCCTGGGCTTGTTATAGATGGAAAAGTTGTTAGCACTGGTAAAGTTTTGAGCGTTGATGAAGTTCTAGCTTTTATAAATAACTAGCTATGCAAGAGAGCATCTTAGCCCTTCTTGAGTCAAACTCAATATTAGCATTTGTAGGTGCATTTGGTGCTGGTAGCATCACAGCTATAGCGCCTTGTTCACTTGTTTCTGTACCTTTGCTAGTTGGGAGTTCAGTAGCACTCAACAAAGACTTAGAGGGAAGAAAAAAAGTTTTTTATACTTACGCTTTTGCTTCATTATTTGCTCTTGGAGTGATGATTAGTTTTTCAATTTTAGGTCTAATTGTGGCTAAGTTTGGAGGTTTTTTCTCTATCGCTCCCATTTGGGCATATATTTTAGCTGCAATTTTCAGTCTGCTTATTGGCTTATACGCTTGGGGTATTTTTGGCTCTGTAGATAAATCATCCATAATGGTGCATCTTATAAAGTACAGACTTTTTGGTGGATTTTTGATAGGAATTATCTTTGGTTTAGTAAGTACTCCATGTGCTTCAGCTCCTCTTATTGCTATTATTACAGTCGCTGCAAATAGTGGATATGTATATGCTTATGGGCTTATTTTAACATTTGCACTTGGTCATTCTATGTTACTTTTAATAGCAGGGATTTCGGTGGGTTTTACTCAGAGTATTACATCAAATAAAGCAATTGCCAAAGTATCAAACTATATAAATAAAGGCTTCGCTCTTATGCTAATAGGTATAGCTTTTTATTTTATATGGCAAGCTTATTTACAATTTTAGGAGATGCGAATGAAATTATTTACAACAATACTAATGCTTTTTACTTTTGAGGCTTTTGCCCAAGGTATGTTAAAAGAGAGTCAATATAAATATGTTGAGCAGAGCATAGGAAAAGGTAAAACTTTTTTCTTAGAAGTCGGTTCAGACAGTTGTCAAAGTTGTAAAATTATGAGCACCATGCTTTATAAAATTACACAAAAACATCCTGAGTATAATATTTATTTTATAAATGTAAAAAAAGAGCGACAAGCTGCTTTTGATTTAAAAGTTAGAATGATACCGACTCAAATCATCTTTGATGAAAATGGTGAAGAAGTTTATCGACATATCGGAGTACTGAGCAACTCAGAGCTTACTGACTTATTTAATAAATATAATTTTTAAATACACCTCTTGATTCATTTCTATATGTAATCAAATTGTAATCAAGAGTCATTAAACTTTCAACATAAAAAAATTATGGAGAAAGAAATGACTTTGACAAAAATATCTACGGCTTTAATCGCAAGTGCTTTACTAACAACAGCTTTATCAGCAAGGGACCAAATCAAAATTGTTGGGTCTTCAACTGTTTATCCTTTTTCATCTTCAGTTGCTGAAGAGTTTGG